>NZ_JBHUUP010000012.1:0-128274 GCF_042670945.1 Cellulosimicrobium sp. NPDC057127 | reverse complement strand
GCGCCGATGGTACTGCCCTGGAGACGGGGTGGGAGAGTAGGACGCCGCCGGACAACCCTTCACCGAAGGCCCACCCCCACGGGTGGGCCTTCGGCATTTCTGCAACCAGGCACAGCGCGCTCCTTCGCGGGCGGCGGTGCCCCTCTAGAATGGCGAGCATGTCCACCATCTCTCGAGACGAGGTCGCGCGCGTCGCCGCGCTGGCCCGCATCGACCTGCGACCCGAGGAGCTGGACCGGCTCTCGGGCGAGCTCGACGTCATCGTCGACGCGATCGCGAAGGTCAGCGAGGTCGCCACGCCCGACATCCCTGCGACGAGCCACCCGCTGCCGCTGACGAACGTCTTCCGGGACGACGTCCCGGAGCCGGCCCTGCCGGTCCAGGACGTCCTCGCGGCGGCACCGTCCGACGAGGACGGCCGGTTCGCGGTCCCGCAGATCCTCGGGGAGGAATGATGACCGACGACCTCACGCGGCTCTCGGCCGCGGATCTCGCGGCGCGCCTGGCTGCCGGCGACGTCAGCAGCGTCGAGGCGACGCAGGCCCACCTCGACCGGATCGCCGCGGTCGACGGCGCGGTCAACGCGTTCCTCCACGTCAGCGCCGAGGACGCGCTCGCCACCGCACGCGACGTCGACTCGCGTCGCGCGTCGGGGGAGGACCTCCACGCGCTCGCCGGTGTGCCGATCGCGGTGAAGGACGTGGTCGTCACGAAGGGCATGCCGACGACCGCCGGCTCGAGGATCCTCGAGGGATGGGTCCCGCCCTACGACGCGACCCTCGTGGAGCGCCTCCGCGCCGCACGGCTGCCCATCCTCGGCAAGACGAACATGGACGAGTTCGCGATGGGCTCGTCCACCGAGCACTCCGCGTACGGCAACACGCGCAACCCGTGGGACCTCGACCGCATCCCCGGCGGGTCCGGGGGAGGATCGGCCGCCGCCGTCGCGGCGTTCGAGGCGCCGCTCGCCATCGGCACGGACACGGGCGGCTCGATCCGTCAGCCGGGCGCCGTCACCGGGACGGTCGGCGTCAAGCCCACCTACGGCGGCGTCTCCCGCTACGGGCTCATCGCCATGGCGTCGTCCCTCGACCAGGCCGGCCCCGTCACGCGGACGGTGCTCGACTCGGCGCTCCTGCACGAACTCGTCGGCGGTCACGACCCGCGGGACTCGACGTCGATCCGCGAGAAGGTGCCCGCTCTCGTCGAGGCGGCACGCCAGGGTGCCGCGGGCGACCTGCGCGGACTCCGGGTCGGTGTGGTCACCGAGCTCAGCGGCGAGGGCTACCAGGCGGGCGTGAGCGCGCGGTTCGCCGAGTCGCTCGACGTGCTGCGCGGGCTCGGCGCGGAGATCGTCGAGGTCTCGTGCCCCCACTTCGACTACGCGCTGGGCGCGTACTACCTGATCATGCCGAGCGAGGCGTCCAGCAACCTCGCCAAGTTCGACGGCATGCGGTTCGGCCTGCGCGTGGAGCCCGAGGAGGGTCCGGTCACGGCGGAGCGCGTGATGGCGGCGACCCGTGGTGCCGGCTTCGGGGACGAGGTCAAGCGCCGCATCATCCTCGGCACGTACGCCCTGTCGGCGGGCTACTACGACGCCTACTACGGCAGCGCTCAGAAGGTCCGCACGCTCATCCAGCGCGACTTCGACGCCGCGTTCGCGCAGGCGGACGTCCTCGTGTCGCCGACGGCACCCACGACGGCGTTCCGGTTCGGCGAGAAGCTCGACGACCCGCTGGCCATGTATCTCAACGACGTGGCGACCATCCCCGCGAACCTCGCGGGCGTGCCGGGCATGTCGGTGCCGTCGGGTCTGTCGGACGACGGACTGCCGGTCGGGTTCCAGGTCCTCGCGCCCGCCAAGGCGGACGACCGCATGTACCGGGTGGGTGCCGCCCTCGAGGCCGCGCTCGAGACGACGTGGGGCGGGCCGCTGCTCGACCGCGCCCCCGCGCTGCCGACCACCGAGCTGGAGGGGATGAGCCGATGACCGCCACGAGCGTCGACCTCGTCGACTACGCGGACGCGACGCGTCGCTACGACCCGGTGATCGGGATCGAGGTGCACGTGGAGCTGGGCACGCTCACGAAGATGTTCTGCCCGGCCGAGGTGAGCTTCGGCGCGGAGCCGAACTCCCAGGTGACCCCGGTGTCGCTCGGCCTGCCGGGCGCCCTGCCTGTCGTCAACGGCAAGGCCGTCGAGTACGCGATCCGCATCGGCCTCGCGCTGAACTGCGAGATCGCGGAGAGCTGCCGGTTCGCTCGGAAGAACTACTTCTACCCGGACGTCCCGAAGAACTTCCAGACGTCGCAGTACGACGAGCCGATCGCCCACGACGGGTGGATCGACGTCGAGCTCGAGGACGGTGCGGTGTTCCGCGTCGAGATCGAGCGCGCGCACATGGAGGAGGACGCCGGCAAGAACACGCACGTCGGCGGCGCCACGGGGCGCATCCACGGCGCCGAGTACTCGCTCGTCGACTACAACCGTGCGGGCATCCCGCTCGTGGAGATCGTCACGCGCCCCATCACGGGTGCCGGGGACCGCGCCCCCGAGGTCGCGCGCGCATACGTCCAGACGTTGCGCGACATCTTCCGTGCTCTCGACGTCTCGGAGGCACGCATGGAGCGCGGCAACGTCCGGGCCGACGTCAACCTGTCCCTGCGCCCGTCGCCGGACGCCCCGCTCGGCACTCGCACCGAGACGAAGAACGTCAACTCGTTCCGGTCCGTCGAGCGCGCCGTCCGCTACGAGGTCTCCCGCCAGGCGGCGGTGCTCGACGCCGGTGGCACCGTGGTGCAGGAGACGCGCCACTGGCACGAGGACACGGGCATCACGACGTCGGGCCGCGTGAAGTCCGACGCCGAGGACTACCGGTACTTCCCGGAGCCGGACCTGGTCCCTGTCGCGCCGCCGCGCGAGTGGATCGAGGAGATCCGCGCGACCCTGCCCGAGCTGCCTGTCGCGCGCCGTCGTCGCCTCCAGGGGGAGTGGGGCTACGCGGACGCCGAGATGCGCGACGTCGTCAACGCGGGCGCGATCGACCTCATCGAGGCGACCGTCGCGGCGGGCACGAGCCCCGCCGGTGCGCGCAAGTGGTGGATGGGCGAGCTCGCGCGCCGAGCCAAGCAGGACAACGTGGCCATCGCGGAGCTCCCCGTCACGCCGGCTCAGATCGCTCAGCTCCAGGGCCTCGTCGACTCCGGTCGTATCAACGACAAGCTGGCGCGCCTGGTACTCGAGGGCGTCCTGGCGGGCGAGGGCGACCCGGAGCAGGTGGTGGCGGCGCGCGGGCTCGAGGTCGTCTCGGACGACGGCGCCCTCCTCGCCGCGATCGACGAGGCGCTCGCCGCGCAGCCGGACGTCGTCGAGAAGGTGCGTGGCGGCAACCAAGGCCCGGTCGGTGCCATCATCGGCGCCGTCATGAAGGCGACCCGTGGGCAGGCGGACGCCGGCCGCGTGCGCGAGCTGGTCCTCGAGCGGATCGGGTGATCGGGTGACACGGGGGCCTGTGCTGCTCGGCGAGATGGTGCGGCTGCGGCCGATCGAGGCGCGCGACGCGGACCGGATGTGGGAGGCGCTCCAGGACCCGGAGGCGACCCGGCTCACCGGCACGACGACGACGTTCGCTCGCGAGCAGATCGACGAGTGGGCGGCGACGGTCGCGGACCGCGAGGGTCGTTTCGACTGGGCGATCACGGCCGGCGCGATCCGCGACGGCCAGCTCGTCAGCGACGAGATGATCGGCGAGATCGTGCTCAACGAGATCGACCTCGACGCCCGGTCGGCGAACCTTCGTCTGGCGCTCCTGCCGAACTACCGCGGCCGCGGGTACGGGCGGGAGGCGATCTTCGAGGTCCTGCGCTTCGCGTTCGACGGCGCGACGGACGTCGACGGCATCGGGCACGAGGGGCCGCACCTGCACCGGGTGAGCCTCGACGTGCTGAGCATCAACCCGCGCGCCCGCATGCTGTACGAGTCGCTCGGCTTCCGCGAGGAGGGCCGACTCCGCGACGTGTACCGCGACGGCGACGGATGGGCGGACGCGACGGTGATGAGCATCCTCGAGGACGAGTTCCGGGCCGGTCTCGGTCCGGTCTGACGACTCCGCACCCGCGCGCACCACGTGCGAGGACCCGACAGGCCCGGCAGCGCTGCTGCCGGGCCTGTCGTCGTCCGTCGGCTGCGCGCCGGCCGATCAGGCGGTGGCGGCGAGGAGCTCGTCGAGCTTCTCGTAGCCCTCCCGGATGCCGACCTCCATGCCGCTGGCGACGAACGCGTCGCGCCCTGCGAACGAGTCGACGAGCGAGACGGAGGTGAGGCGGCAGCGGCCGTCCGGGAGGTCCTCGAACTCGAGTCGGTCGAGCGAGACCCCGTCCGGGAAGCCTTCGTACGTGAAGGTCTGGACGATGAGCCGGTCCTGCCGCACCTCGTGGATGCTCCCGAAGAACGCGTACTCGGACCCGTCGGCGTCGACGTGGACGTACCGGTACGCGCCGCCCGTCCGCATCTCCCAGTGCTCGTTGCGCTGCGTGAGGCCCCGGGGACCGTTCCACCGGGCGAACAGCTCGGGGTCGGTGTGGGCGCGGAACACGTTCGCTGCGGGGGCGTCGAACTCGCGCACGAGGCGCACGCTCGGGACGTCGGTGGGGATGATGATCTCGGTCTCGTGGGTGCCCGTGGTGCTCATGATGGTTCTCCGTTCGTCGCGTCGATCTCCGGACCGCCCGCTCGTTCGGGCAGCTCTTGCAGGACGTCGTCGAGGCGGCGGTAGCGGTCCTCGGCCTGGCGCCGGTAGCGCTCGATCCACTTCGTCATGAGGTCGAGCACCTCCGCCTCGAGCTGCACGGGGGCGCGGCGCCCGTCCGTCGTGCGTGAGACCAGGCCGGCGTCCTGGAGCACCCGCAGGTGCTTGGAGACCGCCTGGACGGACATGTCGTAGGGCTGCGCGAGCTCGCCCACCGTCGCGTCCGACGACGCGAGGCGGGCCACCATGTCCCGGCGCGTCGGGTCGGCCAGGGCCGCGAACACGCGGGACAGCGGGTCGGCGCTCACCGGTCCTCCTTCGTCGTGCACCCGGACGGTGTCGTCAACCATCCGGTTGTCATCGACGGTACGCCGGGTTCCGCGACGTCGTCAACCCTTCGGTTGTGAAGAGGTTCCGTCGTGCCCGGCGGCGGTGCGGTGCGCGGGTTGCGGCGCCGGGCGAGCGTCAGCGACGCCGCGCGCGCTCGAAGTCGTCGAGGGACACCCGCCGCTCCTCGGCGTGGTCGACGATGGGCCGCGGATAGCCCTCGGGATGCTCGCGCAGCTTCCAGGGCTCGTGCACGCGCGGTCCTTCGACCTCGCGCAGCTCCGGCACCCACCGGCGCACGTACCGGCCGTCCGGGTCGAACTTCTTGCCCTGCGTCACCGGGTTGAAGATCCGGAAGTACGGCGCGGCGTCGCGCCCGGTACCCGCCACCCACTGCCAGTTGAGCTGGTTCTGCGACACGTCGCCGTCGGCGAGGTGGGCCATGAAGTGGGCGGCGCCCCGCTGCCACCGCACGTGCAGGTCCTTGACGAGGAACGACGCCACCACCATCCGCACGCGGTTGTGCATCCAGCCCTCGCCGAGGAGCTGCCGCATGCCGGCGTCGACGAGGGGGTACCCGGTGCGTCCCGCGGCCCAGGCGGCGAGGTACTCGTCCTCGACGTCGCCGCTCGCCCACGCGTCCTCGGGCACGACGTCGCGCAGCGAGCGGTGCGCCGCGCCCGGCTGGTGGAACAGCACGTCGGCGTGGAACTCGCGCCACGCGAGCTCCGACCGGTACGCCAGGGCGTCGTCGGAGGGAGCGCCCCCGTGCAGGGCGTCGCGGACGTCGGCCAGCAGGGTGCGCGGGTGCAGCTCGCCCCACTTCAGCGGCACCGACATGACCGACGTCGCGGGGCGGTCCGGCCGGTCGCGCTCGCGCGCGTAGCCCGCGAGGTGGTCCTGGAGGAAGGCGTGCCACCGGTCGCGCGCCGCGTCCTCGCCCGCGGGCGGGAGGTCCGCGTCGGTGCCGGGGTCCTCGGGCAGTCCGTCGGAGCGCACGTCGGCCCACGGGACCGAGGGCGGGCGGGCCACGGGGTCGCGCCAGCCGTGCTCGACCCACGCGTCGCGGAACGGCGTGAAGACCTTGTACGGCTCACCCTGCCGCGTCAGCACTCGCCCCGGCGCGACGGCGTACGGCGACCCGGTGCGCACGAGGCGCGCTCCGTCGTCGTGCAGCGCGGACTCGACGGCGGCGTCGCGCGGGACGCCGTAAGGCTCGAAGCCGGCCGCGACGTGCACCTCGGACGCCTCGACCTCGCGCGCGACCGCGGGCACGACGTCGCGCGGGTCGCCGTGCCGGACGACGAGCCGCCCGCCCGTCGCCTCGTCGAGCGCCGCCAGGCTGCGTGCGAGGTAGGACAGGCGCGGGGCGCCCGCCACGGCCCACAGCCGCGGGTCGAGGACGTACAGCGCGACGACGTCGCCGTCGGTGCGGCGCGCGGCGTCGACGGCCGCGACGAGCGCAGGGTTGTCGGCGAGGCGCAGGTCGCGCCGGCACCACCAGATCGCGGACGTCCTCGAGGCCATCCGGTCACGCTAACGGTCGCAGGTAACCCCCGCCGGTGGAAGCATCGCCAGCATGGACAGCACAGGCGGGACGGGCGCCCGGGACGGCGGCGACGGCCCCGGCCGGCGCGACCTCGAGCGCGAGGCGGTCACCGAGCCGGAGGCGGGCGCGCCGCCGGTCGGACCTGACGGCGCCGCACGCGTCGCGCCGGGAGCGGCACGCGTCGCGGCGGAGGGCGCGAGGCCGCCCGACGGTCCAGCGGCCGGAGCGATCGCGGGCGACCACGCGTTCTTCGGGCACCCGCGCGGGCTCGCGACGCTGTTCACCACGGAGCTGTGGGAACGGTTCAGCTACTACGGGATGCGCGCCATCCTGCTGTTCTACCTCACCGACACGGTGGCCGACGGCGGGCTCGGGCTCGACGAGACGACCGGTCTCGCGCTCGTGTCGATCTACGGGACGAGCGTGTACCTGCTGTCCGTCGTGGGCGGGTGGCTCGCGGACCGGGTCATCGGGTCACGACGGTCCGTCCTCTACGGCGGGATCGTCATCGCCGCCGGTCACGTGAGCCTGACGATCCCGGGGCTGACCTTCTCCATGCTGGGCATCGCGCTCGTCGCGCTCGGCACCGGCCTGCTCAAGCCCAACGTCTCCTCGATGGTCGGCGAGCTCTACGCGCGCGACGACCCTCGGCGCGACTCGGCGTTCACGATCTTCTACTGGGGCATCAACGTCGGGTCGCTCATCGCGCCGCTGCTCGTCGGGGCGGCCCGGGCATGGGGCGGCTATCACGCCGGGTTCGCGGTCGCGGCGATCGGCATGACCGTCGCACTCGTGTTCTTCGTCGCCGGCCGGCGCTACCTGGGCCAGGCGGGTGCGCACGTGCCGAACCCGATCCGTCCGGAGGAGCGGGCGAAGGTCGTGCGGATCTTCGCGGTCATCGGCGCCGGGATCCTCGTGGTCGCGCTCCTCGCCGTCCTCGTCGCCGGGGGCTTCGGCATCGAGACGTTCATCGACACGATGTCGTACCTGGCGTTCGTCGCGCCGGTCGCCTACTTCGTCGTCATGTACCGCTCACCGCGGGTGACGGACAGCGAACGCCCTCGCGTCATCGCGTACATCCCGCTGTTCGTCGCGGCGATGCTCTTCTGGATGATCTTCGAGCAGGCAGCGACGACGCTGTCCGCGTTCGCGCGCGACCGCACGGACCTGAGCTTCTTCGGCGTGACGATCAACCCGGAGCTCTTCCAGTCGGTGAACCCCGCCGCGATCATCCTCCTGGCGCCGCTCTTCGCCTGGCTCTGGTTCAAGGTCGGGGACCGGGTACCGACGGCGACGAAGTTCGCGCTCGGCCTCGCGCTGGCGGCGCTGTCCTTCCTCGGGCTCGCGCTCGCCTCGGCCGTCGCGGGCGACGGGCGTGTGCCCGCCTGGGTGCTCGTCGCCGTCTACGTGGTGCAGTCGCTCGGAGAGCTGTGCCTGTCACCGGTGGGCCTCGCGGCGACGACGCTGCTCGCGCCGCGCGCCTTCCGCTCGCAGGCCATGGCGGTGTGGTTCCTCGCCCCGGCGGCCGGTCAGGCGATCACCGCCCAGCTCGTCCAGGCGACCGAGGGCGTGTCGGACACGACGTTCTTCGGGGGGATCGGGGCGGTGTCCCTCGTGCTCGCGTTCGGGCTCTTCGCCCTGTCTCCGTGGGTCACGCGCCACATCCGGCACGCCGACGAGCTGGAGAAGGCCGAGGCGGCGCGCGCCTGACGTCGTCGCGCCGCCCGGTCGGCCGTCGGGCCGCCTCCGCGACCACGTGGCGGACGCCGCGCCCCGGCACGGCGGGTGCGGCGTAGTGTGACCCGGCGGCCATGCCCGAGCGGCCGCGGCGACCCCGTCGAAGGAGTGACCCGTCATGAGCCGTCCCCTGCGCTCCCGGACGTCCACGCACGGCCGCAACATGTCCGGTGCCCGCGCCCTGTGGCGCGCGACCGGCATGGGGTCGGAGGACTTCGGCAAGCCGATCGTCGCGATCGCGAACTCGTACACGCAGTTCGTCCCCGGTCACGTCCACCTCAAGGACATGGGAGACCTCGTCGCGTCGGCGATCCGCGAGGCGGGCGGCGTCTCGAAGGAGTTCAACACCATCGCCGTCGACGACGGCATCGCGATGGGTCACGCGGGCATGCTCTACTCCCTGCCCAGCCGCGACCTCATCGCCGACTCGGTCGAGTACATGGTCAACGCCCACTGCGCCGACGCGCTCGTGTGCATCTCCAACTGCGACAAGATCACGCCCGGCATGCTCAACGCCGCGCTGCGCCTGAACATCCCCGTGATCTTCGTGTCCGGCGGGCCGATGGAGGCCGGCAAGGCGGTCGTCGCCGACGGCGTCGCGAAGACGCACCTCAACCTCGTCAACGCGATCAACTACGCAGCGGACGACAACGTGTCCGAGGCCGCGCTCGCCCAGGTCGAGGAGAACGCGTGCCCCACGTGCGGCTCCTGCTCGGGCATGTTCACCGCGAACTCGATGAACTGCCTCACCGAGGCGCTCGGGCTCTCGCTCCCGGGCAACGGGTCCACGCTCGCCACGCACTCCGCGCGCCGCGAGCTGTTCCTCGAGGCCGGCAGGACGATCGTCGACCTCGCCAAGCGCTACTACGACGACGAGGACGACTCCGCCGCGCCGCGCTCCATCGCGACGAAGGCCGCGTTCGCGAACGCCATGGCGCTCGACGTCGCGATGGGCGGCTCGACCAACACGGTGCTGCACGTCCTCGCCGCCGCGCAGGAGGGTGAGGTCGACTTCGACCTCACCGACATCGAGCGCATCAGCCGCCAGGTGCCGTGCCTGTCCAAGGTCGCGCCCAACCACCCGGACTTCCACATGGAGGACGTGCACCGCGCCGGCGGCATCCCGGCCCTGCTCGGCGAGCTCGACCGTGCCGGCCTCCTCGACCACGACGTCACGTCGGTGCACACGCCCACGCTGCGCGCCTGGCTCGACGACTGGGACGTCCGCGGCGGCAAGGCCACCGACCGCGCGATCGAGCTCTTCCACGCCGCGCCCGGCGGAGTGCGCACGACGCAGGCGTTCTCCACGTCCAACCGCTGGGAGTCGCTCGACACCGACGCGGCCGAGGGCTGCATCCGCGACCTCGAGCACGCCTACACCGTCGAGGGCGGCCTCGCCGTTCTGCGCGGCAACCTCGCCGAGGACGGCGCCGTCTTCAAGACCGCGGGCGTCGACCCCGACGTCTTCCACTTCGTCGGGAAGGCCCTCGTCTGCGAGTCGCAGGACGAGGCCGTCGAGAAGATCCTCACCAAGCAGGTCCAGCCCGGGCACGTCGTCGTCGTGCGGTACGAAGGCCCCGCCGGCGGACCGGGCATGCAGGAGATGCTCTACCCGACGTCCTTCATCAAGGGACGCGGCCTCGGCAAGGTGACCGCGCTCATCACGGACGGCCGCTTCTCCGGCGGCTCCTCCGGCATCTCCGTCGGCCACGTCTCGCCCGAGGCCGCCGCCGGGGGAGTGATCGGCCTCGTCGAGGACGGTGACGAGATCGAGATCGACGTCGACACGCGCCTCATCCGGCTCAACGTGCCCGACGACGTCCTCGCGGAGCGCCGCGCCAAGATGGAGGCGCGCGAGAACCCGTGGCAGCCGGTCGACCGCGACCGCTACGTGTCGCCGGCCCTGCAGGCGTACGCCGCGATGGCGACGTCGGCGGACCGCGGGGCCGTGCGGGACGTGTCGCTGATCCGTCGCCGCTGATCTGCCGGCTCGGTCGCGCGTGCGCGGTCGGGCCCCGCCCCTGTCCCGCTCGTCCGTCGTCGCGCCGACGTCCGTCCTCGTGCCCGACGGCGGACGTCGCCTCACGTGGTCCCCTCGCCGTGCGGCCGCTCCGTTCCTAGAGTGTGGGCATGACGGACACCGACGCCGGACCCGACCTGAAGCCGCGATCACGCCAGGTCACCGACGGCCTGGAGGCGACGGCGTCGCGCGGGATGCTGCGCGCCGTCGGGATGGGCGACGAGGACTTCGCGAAGCCGCAGATCGGCATCGCGAGCTCGTGGAACGAGATCACGCCGTGCAACCTGTCGCTCGACCGGCTCGCGCAGGGCGCCAAGGAGGGCGTGCACGCGGGCGGCGGGTACCCGCTGCAGTTCGGCACGATCTCCGTCTCCGACGGCATCTCCATGGGCCACGAGGGGATGCACTTCTCGCTCGTCAGCCGCGACGTCATCGCCGACTCGGTCGAGACGGTGGTGCAGGCCGAGCGGCTCGACGGGACGGTGCTGCTCGCCGGCTGCGACAAGTCGCTGCCGGGCATGCTCATGGCCGCGGCGCGTCTGGACCTCGCGAGCGTGTTCCTCTACGCCGGCTCGATCATGCCGGGCTGGGTGAAGCTGTCCGACGGCACGGAGAAGGACGTCACGCTCATCGACGCGTTCGAGGCTGTGGGAGCGTGCGCCCGCGGCCTCATGAGCCGCGAGGACGTCGACCGCATCGAGCGCGCGATCTGCCCCGGTGAGGGCGCGTGCGGCGGCATGTACACGGCGAACACCATGGCGTCGGTCGCCGAGGCGATGGGCATGTCGCTCCCCGGCTCGGCGGCGCCGCCGTCGGCCGACCGCCGCCGCGATGCGTTCGCGCACCGGTCGGGGGAGGCCGTCGTCGAGCTGCTGCGCCGCGGCATCACCGCGCGCGACATCATGACGAAGGAGGCGTTCGAGAACGCGATCGCCGTCGTCATGGCGTTCGGCGGCTCGACGAACGCGGTGCTGCACCTGCTCGCCATCGCGCACGAGGCGGAGGTCGAGCTCACGCTCGCAGACTTCGACCGCGTCGCGAGCCGCGTGCCGCACCTGGGGGACCTCAAGCCGTTCGGCCGGTACGTCATGAACGACGTCGACCGGATCGGGGGAGTGCCCGTCGTCATGAAGGCGCTGCTCGACGCGGGCCTGCTGCACGGCGACGCGCTCACCGTGACGGGGCGCACCGTGGCCGAGAACCTGGCCGACATCGACGCGCCCGACCCCGACGGCAAGATCCTCCGCGCGCTCGACCGACCGATCCACCCGACCGGCGGCATCACGATCCTGCACGGCTCGCTCGCGCCGGAGGGCGCCGTGGTGAAGTCGGCGGGCTTCGACACCGACGTGTTCGAGGGCACGGCACGGGTGTTCGAGCGTGAGCGGGCGGCGCTCGACGCCCTGGAGGACGGCACGATCACCGACGGTGACGTCGTCGTCATCCGGTACGAGGGGCCCAAGGGCGGACCGGGCATGCGCGAGATGCTCGCGATCACCGGCGCGATCAAGGGCGCCGGCCTCGGCAAGAGCGTCCTGCTCCTGACCGACGGCCGCTTCTCCGGCGGCACGACCGGCTTGTGCGTGGGGCACGTCGCCCCGGAGGCCGTCGACGGCGGGCCGGTCGCGTTCGTGCGCGACGGCGACCGCATCCGTCTCGACGTCGCGCACAAGACGCTCGACCTGCTCGTCGACGACGCCACGCTCGCAGCCCGGCGCGAGGGCTGGGAGCCGCTGCCGCCCACCTTCACCCGAGGCGTGCTCGCCAAGTACGCCAAGCTCGTCCAGTCGGCGTCGCGCGGCGCGATCCTCGAGTGAGCGACGGCCGGACCGGGCGCGCGCGAGGCACGCCGACTGGCTAGCGTGGACCTGAGCCGGCGGTGCGCCGGGCTCGCTGCGACGTCGCGGACCACGAGGAGACGCCATGGCAGACGACCGGATCACCGCGCGCGAGTTCCACGACAGCGACGGCGTGGAGGACTGGCGCGTCCTCCTCGCGACGGCGCAGACCCTGTACCGCACGGGGTCGTTCACCGCGGGGGTCGAGCTCGTCGACGCGATCGGCGAGCTCGCCGAGGCGGCGGACCACCACCCGGACGTCGACCTGCGGTACGGGACGGTCACGGTCCGGCTCACGTCGCACGACGTCGGAGGGCTGAGCCGCCGCGACGTCGCGCTGGCCCGCGAGATCTCCGACGCCGCGCGCGAGCTCGACCTCGTGGCCGACCCGGGCGCGGTCCAGGAGCTCGAGATCGCGGTGGATGCGCTCGTCGGGCCGGCGGTCCAGCCGTTCTGGCGCGCCGTGCTCGGCTACACGGAGCAGGCGCCCGACGGCCTGGCGGCCGTCCCGCTCGCGGACCCCACCGGGCACGCCCCCGCCTTCTGGTTCCAGCAGATGGACGCGCCGCGCGAGCAGCGCAACCGCATCCACGTCGACGTCACCGTCCCGCACGACGTCGCGGAGGCGCGGGTGACCGCCGCCATCGCGGCCGGGGGGCACCTCGTGTCCGACGGGCGTGCGCCCGCCTTCTGGGTGCTCGCCGACCCGGAAGGCAACGAGGCGTGCGTGTGCACGTGGCAGGCGCGCGACTGACCGCTCGTCGCCGCGGGTCGCCGACGGCCGGACGGGATCCCGTCCGTACCGGTGGCCGTGCGCGCGTCTCGGGTCGAGAGATGCGCTTCGGTGCGAGGGATGCACCTGTGAGCGCATCGTTCGAGCCGGAGCGCATCGCTCGGCCGAGGCGGAGCCCGGTGTCGCGTCGCGTCGCGGCGAGGGGCGGCGTCGGGCAGGGTGGGAGGAGACCCACCTGACCCGAGAGGCGACCGGATGGCCCTGCACGCACCGACCGACGAGACCGCCCCCCGTGGCGGGTGGCCCGGCAGCGACGACCCTGGCGCCGCGCCCTGGTGGACGCGCGCCGTCGTGTACCAGGTCTACCCGCGCTCGTTCCAGGACTCCGACGGCGACGGGATCGGCGACCTGCCGGGTGTCCTGCGCCGCCTGGACCACCTCGAGCGGCTCGGCGTCGACGTCGTGTGGCTCTCGCCGGTGTACCGCTCACCCCAGGCCGACAACGGCTACGACATCAGCGACTACCAGGACGTCGACCCCCTGTTCGGCTCGCTCGCGGACGTCGACGCGCTGATCGCCGGCCTGCACGAGCGGGGCATGAAGCTCGTCATGGACCTCGTCGTCAACCACACGAGCGACGAGCACCCGTGGTTCCTCGACTCTCGCTCCTCGCCGTCGAGCGACAAGCGCGACTGGTACTGGTGGCGCCCCGCCCGCCCTGGTATGGAGCCCGGCACACCCGGGGCCGAGCCGACGAACTGGCGCTCGTTCTTCGGCGGCAGCGCGTGGCGGTACGACGAGGCGAGCGGCGAGTACTACCTGCACCTGTTCGACACCAAGCAGCCGGACCTCAACTGGGAGAACCCCGAGGTGCGCCGCGCCGTGCACGCGATGATGCGGTGGTGGCTCGACCGGGGCGTCGACGGCTTCCGCATGGACGTCATCAACCTGATCTCCAAGGCCGTCGCGCCGGACGGCTCCCTGCCCGACGGCGAGGTGCACTACGGCGTGCTCGGCGACGGCAGCCCGTACTATACCGACGGCCCGCGCGTGCACGAGTTCCTCGCCGAGATGCACCGCGAGGTGTTCGCGCCCTACCAGGCCGTGGGCCGCGAGATCCTCACGGTGGGCGAGACCCCCGGCGTGACCGTCGAGCACGGCCGCCGCTACACGGACCCCGCGCGCCGCGAGGTCGACATGGTGTTCCAGTTCGAGCACATGGGTGTCGACCACGGCGCCTCCAAGTGGGACCCCGTGCCGATGCGCCTGACGGACCTCAAGGCGACCTTCGGCCGCTGGCAGGTGGGCCTGGCCGAGGCCGGGTGGAACTCCCTGTACTGGGACAACCACGACCAGCCGCGCGTCGTCTCCCGCTTCGGCGACGACTCGCCCGAGCACCGCGTCGCGTCCGCGAAGGCGCTCGCGCTGCTCCTGCACCTGCACCGCGGCACGCCGTACGTCTACCAGGGCGAGGAGCTCGGGATGACGAACGCGCACTTCACGAGCATCGAGCAGTACCAGGACGTCGAGTCGCTGGGCCACTACGCCGAGATGGTGGAGCACGGCGTCGCGACGCCCGACCAGATGCTGGCGGCGCTCGCGGCGATGGGCCGCGACAACGCGCGCACCCCCGTCCAGTGGGACGCGGGCGAGCAGGCCGGATTCACCACCGGCACCTCCTGGCTCGAGGTCAACCCGAACCACGTGGAGGTCAACGCCGAGGCGGCGTGGGCCGACGAGGACTCGGTGCTGCACTTCTACCGCCGTCTGCACGCGCTGCGGCACGACGTCCCCGTCGTCGCGCTCGGTGACTTCCGCATGCTCGTGCCGGACCACGAGGCGCTCTACGCGTTCACGCGGGCGCTCGACGCACCGTCGGAGGCCGGCACAGGCTGGGAGCGCGACGAGCTGCTCGTGCTGGTCAACGTCGGCAGCGAGCCGCTGGAGCTGCCCGGCGAGGTGCTCGACGGGTGGGCCAGGTCCTCCGTGCTCCTCGCCACGCACCCGCTGCCGGACGGCGCGCCGGCACCGGCGCTCGAGGGGCGCCTGCGCCCGTGGGAGGCGACGGTGCTCCGCCGTCGTGAGGTCCTGCCGCCGCGGTAGGCCCAGGTCATGTGCGCGTCGAGAAAGCTTCCGCTCGACGCCATGCATCCCCTATGCTCCTGCCAGCCGACGGCACGGTCGGGGGGCGAGGCCGCCGCGCGGCCGGCGAGGGGGCACAGGTGCACGGCACGTCAGACGTCCCGGCGGTGGAGACCCGGGCACTGCGCAAGACGTACCGCACCGTGCGGGGGCGGGCCGTGGGCGTCGAGGGGCTCGACCTCGTGGTCCCCGTCGGCGGGGTCCACGGCTTTCTCGGCCCGAACGGGTCCGGCAAGACGACGACGATCCGCATGCTGCTCGGCCTCGTGCGCCCGGACTCCGGCGAGGCCCGGGTCTTCGGCCACGAGGTGCCGCGACACCTGCCCGACGTCATCGGACGGGTGGGCGCGATCGTCGAGTCGCCGAAGTTCTTCCCCTCGTTCAGCGCGCGCCGGAACCTCGAGCTGCTCGCCGGGGCGATCGGCGCGCCGCCCGGACGGGTGGGCGAGGTGCTGGCGGAGGTCGGTCTCGCCGAGCGCGCCCGCGACCCCTACCGCGGCTTCTCGCTCGGCATGAAGCAGCGGCTCGCCGTCGCGGCGACGCTGCTCAAGGACCCCGACCTGCTGATCTTCGACGAGCCGACCAACGGGCTCGACCCTGCCGGCATCCGCGAGATCCGCGACACCATGCGCGGGCTGGCCCAGCGTGGCAGGACCGTGCTGGTGAGCAGCCACATCCTCGCCGAGGTCGAGCAGGTGGCCGACACCGTGTCGATCGTCGCGCGCGGCCGGCTCATCGCGAGCGGGCGCGTCGAGGACCTGATCGGCGCCGGGGCCCGGTCGGTCCGCGTGGGCGTGCAGGACCCGGACCGGGCCGCCGACGTCCTGACCGCCGCCGGTCACGCCGTGCGCCGGGACGGGCGGAACCTGCTCGTCGACGGCGTCGTCGAGCCGGCGCGGATCACGCGCGCGCTCGCGGAGCAGGACCTGTGGGTCGACGAGCTCGTCCCGGTCCAGGCCGGGCTCGAGTCGGTCTTCCTCGAGCTCACCGCCAAGGACGCCGCCGCCGGGTCCCGACACGATCGTCGCCTCGCGGCGCAGGAGGTGACGGCATGAGCCGCCTGCTGCGCGTGGAGCTCCGCCGCTTCTCGGCCCGTCGTCTTGTCCGTTGGGCCGCGGCGGGGACCGTCGCGCTCGCGGTGCTGACGGTCGTGCTGGCGTTCGTCGCGAGCCGGCCGGCGTCCGACGCCCAGGTGGCGGCGGCGCACCAGGCGTACGAGAGCGAGCTCGCGCTGTGGGAGAGCCACGGCGAGGAGCAGGTCGCGCAGTGCGAGCGCGACGAGGAGGCCGCTCGGCAGACCGACCCGGGCGTCGACTTCGGGTGCGAGGACATGGCGCCGCAGCTGGAGTGGTTCCTCCCGCAGACACCGACGTTCGAGGCGGAGGGGAGCTCGTGGACGACGTCGGGGGCGGCGACGGTCGGACAGCTCGCGCCGCTCCTGCTGCTCTTCGCGCTGGTCGCCGGCGTCACGTTCCTCACGGCGGAGATCTCGACCGGCGCGATCGGGCTGTGGCTGACGTTCGAGCCGAGGCGGCAGCGCGTGTACTGGACGAAGGCCGCCGGCGCCGCGCTCGGGGTGCTCCCCGTCGTCGCGACCGCCTACCTCGTGATGCTGGGCGGGGCGTACGGCGCGTACGCGGTCAACGGGCAGCTCGGTCCCGTCACGGCGGACACGTGGGTGGAGCTCGCGGGCGTGGGGGGCCGCGCGGTCGTCGCCGCCGCCCTCGTCGCCGCGACGGGCGCCGCGCTCGGCGTGCTGCTGCGCAACGCGGCCGGGGCGCTCGGCGCCGTCGTCGTGTGGGTCGTGGTGGTGGAGACCGTCGCCGTCCTGGCCGTCCAGGACACCCAGCGCTGGCTCGTGCGCAGCAACGTCGCCGCATGGGTGCAGGGCGACCTGTCGATCTGGCTCGAGGAGTGCACCACCGGGCCGGACGGCACGACGTGCCAGGGGGTGCAGGAGACGTTGACGCTCGCGCAGGGTGGCCTCTACCTGCTCGGCGTGACGGCCGTGCTGTCCGTGCTCGCGGTGGCGGTGTTCCGACGCCGCGACGTGGCCTGACCGCGTCGCGGCACTCGCGCCCGTCCCATCCCGTGAGACGGGCGCCTCGACACGTGACATCGCCGGAGGGGCGGCGTAGAGTCCCATGCCGTGCAGACGATCCTTCTCGTAGTACTTCCTGAGCGCGCCGGCTGAGGCCACGCACACAGGCTTCGTCAGCGCGCTCACCCCTCGTCCAGCCCGTATCCCCGGGTCCGAGGGGTTTTTTGTTGCCACCACAACCGCACAGCACGACGCGACCGGCCCACCAGGCCACGCGACTGCCGCCCCCGCGAGACCCGTGGGTCCCGGCACCCGCACGCGCGAACCGCACGACCGCACCACGACGGTCGGCTCCGGCACCGGCGGAGCGTCCCCCGGGACGCCCGCCGGGCCGAGGCCACGACACGCAGGAGACACCATGGCCCAGGGTCCCACCCCGGCAGCCGCGCGACAGGACGCCCCGGCGTCCTCCGTGCCGGCGCCGAAGCCCGCCCCGACGCCGGCGTCCGTCGCCCCCCGGACCGACGCCCGCCGCGCGCCGGCCCGGTCCGCCTCGGCGGTCGGCGAGGAGATGACCGGCGCGCAGTCGATCGTCCGCTCGCTCGAGGAGGTCGGCGCCGAGGTCGTCTTCGGGATCCCCGGCGGCGCGATCCTCCCGACGTACGACCCGCTCATGGACTCCCAGCGCCTGCGCCACATCCTCGTGCGCCACGAGCAGGGCGGCGGGCACGCGGCGCAGGGCTACGCCCACGCGACCGGGAAGGTCGGCGTGACGATGGCGACCTCCGGCCCGGGCGCGACGAACCTCGTCACGCCCATCGCCGACGCGCACATGGACTCCGTCCCGCTCGTCGCGATCACCGGGCAGGTCGCGGAGTCGCTGATCGGCACGGACGGCTTCCAGGAGGCGGACATCGTCGGCATCACCATGCCGATCACCAAGCACTCCTACCTCGTGACCGATCCCGCCGAGATCCCGCGCACGATCGCCGAGGCGTTCCACATCGCGTCGACCGGCCGTCCCGGTCCCGTGCTCGTCGACATCGCGAAGTCGGCGATGCAGTCGACGACCGCCTTCTCCTGGCCGCAGGACGTCCACCTGCCCGGCTACCACCCGGTGACCAAGCCGCACAGCAAGCAGATCCGCGAGGCCGCACGGCTGCTCGCCTCGTCGCGGCGCCCGGTGCTGTACGTGGGCGGAGGCGTGATCCGCGCCGACGCCTCGGCCGAGCTGCGGCGTCTGGTGGACCTGTCCGGCGCGGCCGTCGTCACGACGCTCATGGCCCGCGGCGCCGTGCCGGACACGCACCCGCAGAACCTCGGCATGCCGGGGATGCACGGCACGGTGCCCGCCGTCGCCGCCCTGCAGAAGGCCGACCTCGTCGTCTCCCTCGGCGCACGGTTCGACGACCGCGTCACCGGCAAGCTCTCGAGCTTCGCCCCGCACGCCGCGATCGTGCACGCCGACATCGACCCGGCCGAGATCGGCAAGAACCGGGACGTGGACGTCCCGATCGTCGGCGACCTCAAGGAGGTCCTCGCGGACCTCGTCCCGGAGCTCGAGCGCGAGCACGCCTCCCACGGCAAGCCCGACGTCGAGGCCTGGTGGCGCCAGATCGACGACTGGCGCGAGACGTACCCGCTCGGGTACACCGCGCCGGACGACGGCCACCTCGCGCCGCAGCACGTCATCTCGCGGCTGGGCGAGATCGCGGGCCCGGACACGATCTACACCGCCGGCGTCGGCCAGCACCAGATGTGGGCCGCGCAGTTCATCCGGTACGAGCACCCGCGCACGTGGATCAACTCCGGCGGTCTCGGCACCATGGGCTTCTCGATCCCCGCGGCGATGGGCGCGAAGGTGGGGCGCCCGGACGCGACCGTGTGGGCGATCGACGGCGACGGCTGCTTCCAGATGACCAACCAGGAGCTCGCGACCTGCACGATCAACGAGATCCCGATCAAGGTCGCGCTGATCAACAACAGCTCCCTCGGCATGGTGCGCCAGTGGCAGACGCTGTTCTACGACATGCGCTACTCGAACACCGACCTGCACACCGGCCACGGCACCCGTCGCGTGCCCGACTTCGTCAAGCTCGCCGACGCGTACGGGTGCGAGGGCATCCGCGTCGAGTCGGCGGGCGAGGTCGACGCCGCGATCAAGCGGGCGATGGAGATCGACGACCGCCCCGTCGTCGTGGACTTCACCGTCTCCCGCGACGCCATGGTGTGGCCGATGGTCGCCGCCGGCGTGAGCAACGACGACATCCAGTACGCGCGCGGCATCTCGCCCGCGTGGGACCGCGAAGACTGAGGAGCGCGCAGCCATGTCCCGCCACACCCTCTCCGTGCTCGTCGAGAACAAGCCCGGCGTGCTCACGCGCGTCGCCGGCCTCTTCGCGCGCCGCGCGTTCAACATCCACTCGCTCGCCGTGGGGCCGACGGAGCACGAGGAGATCTCGCGCATCACCGTCGTGGTCGACGTCGAGGAGCGCCCGCTCGAGCAGGTGACGAAGCAGCTCAACAAGCTCGTGAACGTCATCAAGATCGTCGAGCTCGACGCGGCCGCGTCGGTCCAGCGCGAGCTCATGCTCGTCAAGGTGCGCGCCGACGGCGCGAACCGCACCGGCGTGCTCGAGGTCGTCAACCTGTTCCGCGCGAAGGTCGTCGACGTCGTCCCCGACGCCGTGACGATCGAGGCCACCGGCACAGGCGAGAAGCTCGACGCCCTGCTCGGCGCACTGGAGCCCTACGGCATCCGCGAGATCGTCAAGTCCGGGGCCGTCGCCGTCGGGCGCGGCGCCCGCTCCATCACCGACCGAGCGCTGGAACGCGTCGTCCGGTCCGCCTGACCATCGCCTACCCTCGCACCGGACCCGCACGGGCGCCGGGCGAGGGCGGCACCACCGCACGACCCACGCACCGCACACGACCAACCGAGGAGACCCACCGTGGCTGAGCTGTTCTACGACGACGACGCCGACCTGTCCATCATCCAGAGCAAGAAGGTCGCGGTCGTCGGCTACGGGAGCCAGGGGCACGCGCACGCGCAGAACCTGCGCGACTCCGGCGTCGAGGTCGTCGTCGCCCTGCGCGAGGGCTCCAAGTCCGTCGCCAAGGCGCAGGACGAGGGCTTCGAGGTCAAGTCCGTCGCCGACGCGGCGGCGTGGGCGGACCTCGTCATGATCCTCGCTCCCGACCAGCACCAGCGGACGATCTACAACGACGACATCAAGCCGCACCTCGCCGAGGGCAAGACGCTCGCGTTCGCGCACGGGTTCAACATCCGCTTCGGCTACATCGAGGCCCCCGAGGGCGTCGACGTCGTCCTCGTCGCTCCCAAGGCGCCGGGCCACACGGTGCGCCGCGAGTTCGTCGCGGGCCGCGGCATCCCGGACATCATCGCGGTCGAGAAGGACGCGTCCGGCCAGGCCTGGGACGTCGCCCTGTCGTACGCGAAGGCGATCGGCGGCACCCGCGCGGGCGTCATCAGGACGACGTTCACCGAGGAGACCGAGACCGACCTCTTCGGCGAGCAGGCCGTCCTGTGCGGCGGTGTCTCCCAGCTCGTCCAGTACGGCTTCGAGACCCTCAGCGAGGCCGGCTACCAGCCGGAGATCGCGTACTTCGAGGTGCTCCACGAGCTCAAGCTGATCGTCGACCTCATGTGGGAGGGCGGCATCGCCAAGCAGCGCTGGTCCGTCTCCGACACGGCCGAGTACGGCGACTACGTCTCCGGCCCGCGCGTCATCGACCCGCACGTCAAGGAGAACATGAAGGCCGTCCTGGCGGACATCCAGGCCGGCGCCTTCGCGAAGCGCTTCATCGACGACCAGGACGCCGGCGCGCCGGAGTTCCAGAAGCTCCGCGAGCAGGCCGCGCAGCACCCGATCGAGAAGGTCGGCAAGGATCTGCGGTCGCTGTTCGCGTGGAAGCAGCAGGACGCCGACTACACGGAGGGCAGCGCCGCACGCTGACGCAGGCAGGGCGACGAAGGAGCCCTTGCCGGAGTCGGCGGGAGGTGTCTGCCCGACCACGAGGTCCGGGGCAGCGCCGCACGCTGACGCAGGCAGGGCGACGAAGGAGCCCTTGCCGGAGTCGGCGGGAGGTGTCTGCCCGACCATGAGGTCCGAGGGCAGCGCCGCACGCTGACCTATCGCTGAACCGTCCGCGCTCACCTCGACGGGGTGGGTGACGCGTGCTGCGCGGTCTACCATCCGCGCCTCGTGCCTCGGCGCTCCCGCCAGGCCCGACCACGACCGCGCAGCACGCGTCACCCACCCCTCGTGCGTCTCGCCCCGGGCGCCGGCCGCCCGCCGTGCCCCGGCGTCGGGCGATCACGCCGCGGACGGGGCGACACACGGCGGGACGAACGTGCCGGGACCGGGCAGTTCGCCCGCGGGTGGGGGAGGATGCCTGCATGACGGCAGCACAGGGGGACGCGATGGCAGGGCGTGAGGACGAGGGCGCGACGGCGCCCGCGTCGGTCGACGGCGGTGACGAGCAGGCGCGGGCGATCCTCGCGTTCTGGGAGGCCGCGCGCCCGAGCGCAGGGATCGGGCGGGTCGGCGTGGTGATCGGGGCCGGCGCCCGGGAGAGCCTGCCCCCGCCGGCCTGGTCCTTCGGCGACAACCCGCGGCTGGCGGACACGCTGCTCGCCGCGGTGCTCTCCGGCGCCAAGACGGCGACGTCGTCGTCGTTGTGGGAGTACGACGACGAGACCCCCGTGCCGGAGAAGGGCGAGCTGTCGATCCTGCTCGACGGGGCGGGGAACCCGCGGGCGCTGATCCGCACGACGTCGGTCGAGATCGTCCCGTTCGGCGAGGTCGGGGCCGACTTCGCCCTCGCGGAGGGCGAGGGGGACACGACCGGGGACGAGTGGCGCGAGGGCCACCGCGGGTACTTCGCCCGCGTGCTCGACCGCGAGGTCGGCGACGACATGCCGGTGGTGTGCGAGCGGTTCGAGCTGCGCTACCCGCGCTGACCCCCAGGCCGCGTCCGGACAGTGAGATCGCCGTCCCGGTCCGTGGTTCGCGGGCGTAGGGTCGCTCGCATGACGCGCACCATCGAGCTGGCGGTCGTCGCCGGCGACGGCATCGGGACCGAGGTCGTCGAGCAGGGCCTGACCGTCCTCGAGTCCGTCCTCGCGGGCACGGACGTGAAGGTCACGACGACGCCGTTCGACCTGGGCGCGCGCCGCTGGCACGCGACGGGGGAGACCCTCACGGACGCCGACCTCGAGGCGATCCGCGGGCACGACGCGATCCTGCTCGGCGCGATCGGCGACCCGAGCGTCCCGTCCGGCGTCCTGGAGCGCGGCCTGCTGCTCAAGCTGCGCTTCGCGCTCGACCACTACGTGAACCTGCGTCCCGGCAAGCTGTACCCGGGCGTCACCTCCCCGCTGGCGGACCCCGGCGAGATCGACTTCGTCGTGGTGCGCGAGGGCACCGAGGGCCCCTACGTCGGCAACGGTGGCGCACTGCGCACCGGCACGCCGCACGAGATCGCGACCGAGGTGTCCGTGAACACGGCGTTCGGCGTCGAGCGTGTCGTGCGCGACGCGTTCGCCCGGGCGCAGGCCCGCCCGCGCAAGCACCTCACGCTGGTGCACAAGCACAACGTCCTCGTGCACGCGGGCCACCTGTGGCGTCGCACGGTCGAAGCGGTCAACGCGGAGTTCCCCGACGTCACGACCGACTACCTGCACGTGGACGCCGCGACGATCTTCCTCACGACGAACCCGTCGCGCTTCGACGTCATCGTCACGGACAACCTGTTCGGCGACATCCTCACGGACCAGGCCGCCGCGATCACCGGCGGCATCGGCCTGGCGGCGTCGGCGAACATCAACCCGGACCGCACCGCGCCGTCGATGTTCGAGCCGGTCCACGGCTCGGCGCCCGACATCGCGGGCCAGGGCAAGGCCGACCCGACGGCGACGGTGCTGTCCGTCGCCCTGCTGCTCGACCACCTGGGCCTCGCCGACGAGGCGCGTCGCGTCGAGTCGGCCGTCGCGGCCGACCTCGCCGAGCGGGGGACCCGAGTACGCTCGACGGCCGAGGTGGGCCGCGAGCTCGCCGCTCGCGTCGCCGGCTGACCGCGCCGGTCACCCTGACCGCGCCACCCGTGCTTCCTGCCGGGCCGGCCGGTCCTCGCCTCGGTCGTCGAACCCCGGACCGGAACCCTCTCGTTTCGACCCGGTGACGCCGTGCCGCGCCGCGCTGCCCTCACAGGGCTCGCCCGACGTGGAAAACTAGGCGAAGACCACCCGGGTCACCTGGTGAAAGGCCTCATGATGAGCACCCCGCTTGCAGCGCAGCACGAGCCGTCCTCCTCGACGGAGGACCTCATCGCCCTCTTCGACGTCCGCCGCTCCGACGCGCCGCGTCCTGCGGCCGAGCGCGAGGCCGCGATCGCGGCCCCGAAGTTCGGCACGGTCTTCAC
Organism: Cellulosimicrobium sp. NPDC057127; assembly: GCF_042670945.1. Taxonomy (NCBI): domain Bacteria; kingdom Bacillati; phylum Actinomycetota; class Actinomycetes; order Micrococcales; family Promicromonosporaceae; genus Cellulosimicrobium; species Cellulosimicrobium sp. NPDC057127. Next base: position 104,696 of record NZ_JBHUUP010000012.1, on the reverse strand, counting down.
GGACCACATGGCGCGGATCAGCTGGAACTCGACCGACGGATGGACGGACCGGCGCGTCGAGAAGTACGGCCCGCTCCAGCTCGACCCGGCGACCGCAGTCCTGCACTACGCGCAGGAGATCTTCGAGGGCATGAAGGCGTACCGTCACGCCGACGGATCGGTGTGGACGTTCCGCCCCGAGGCGAACGCGGCACGGTTCGCCCGCTCCGCGCACCGCCTCGCCCTGCCCGCGCTCCCCGTGGACGACTTCGTCGCCTCGATCACCGCGCTCGTGCGCACGGACGTCGAGTGGGTGCCGTCGGGCGACGAGGCGAGCCTGTACCTGCGGCCGTTCATGTACGCCTCGGAGGCCTTCCTCGGCGTGCGCCCCTCGCTCGAGGCCGAGTACCTCGTCATCGCCTCGCCCGTCGGGCCGTACTTCTCCGGCGGCGTGAAGCCGGTGTCGATCTGGGTCGACCGCGAGTACAGCCGTGCGGGCGCCGGCGGCACGGGTGCCGCCAAGTGCGGCGGCAACTACGCCTCGAGCCTGCTGCCGCAGGTCGTGGCGCAGCAGCACGGCTGCGAGCAGGTGTGCTTCCTCGACTCGGCGACGCGCACGCACCTCGAGGAGCTCGGCGGCATGAACGTGTTCGTCGTGCGTGCCGACGGCTCCGTCGAGACGCCCGAGCTCACCGGCTCCATCCTCGAGGGCGTCACGCGGTCGTCGATCATCCAGCTGCTCACGGACCGCGGGCACGAGGTGGTCGAGCGCCGGATCCCGCTGACCGATCTGCTCGCGGGCATCCGTGACGGGTCCGTCACCGAGGTGTTCGCGTGCGGCACCGCTGCCGTGATCACGCCGATCGGCCGGCTCGCCGGCTCCGACTTCGACGAGATCATCGCCGACGGCGGCGCGGGACAGCTCACCATGGCGGTCCGCACGGAGCTCACGGACATCCAGACCGGCCGGTCCGCGGACCGGCACGGCTGGCTGCGCCGTCTGGCCTGAGCCGCCGCGAGCGGCCGGGCCCTGAGCCGACGTGCCCGACGCGCCCGGCGCCCCGTGCGTCGTCAGACGGCGGGGCGCCGGACGATCGTGCGGCCCGCGACGCCGGCGAGCAGCGACCAGACCGCGACGCCGATGAGCAGGTTGACGAGCCCGGACAGCGCCGCGGCGGTGAGGTCGTCCGTCCACGCGAACGGCAGGACGGCGATCACGACGATGACGAGCGCCATGATCCAGCCGAAGAACGCGCGTGGGCGCGGCGTGCTCAGGATCAGCAGGTGCAGCAGGCCCGCCGCGAGGAGCGCGAGGATCGCGCCGTCGATCGCGTAGGCGGCCTGCTGCGACCCCGTGCCGAAGATGTCCGGCGGCGGGACGAGAGCGACCCCGAAGATGCGCTCGAAGACGATGACGGCGATCAGCCCGATGAGGGCGGCGACGAGCGCGGTGGCGGCGGCGCCCGCCCAGAAGCGCCCCGCCTCGACGGTCAGGCGTGGGTCGGAGTCGCTGGTCACGGGCCGCTGCTGCGAGAAGTCTCCCCGCGGGTCGCCCGACGGCGGGACGGACGGAGGCTGCCCGTAGGCGCCGCCGGCAGGCTGCGCGGGCGGCTGGCCGTACCGCCTGGTCTCGCGCTGGGGGTCGTAGCCGGTGGGGTCGCTCATCGTCACTCCCTCGCTCGGTCCGGTCGCAGGGCCGCGCGGCGCGCGGGACTGCATGCGGCTGCCCAGAGGATGGACGCCGCGTCCATCGTGCCGGGACCTGTGGCACTATGTCGCCTGTGACACACGTCTCCTCGCTCATTATCGAGTAGCGCGTCCGGAAGCACTCGTCGGACGCGCAGACCTCCCGCACCCCGGGGGGTCTTTTTGTTGCCGGGCACCACCACGGTCCGGCGCGCGGCACCAGATCCAGCGAATCGGCAGGAAGAGGCCCATGACCTCGCAGACGACCCCCGTGACGACCCCGCCGGTCTTCCACGTCTACGACACGACGCTGCGCGACGGCGCCCAGCAGGAGGGCATGAACCTCTCCGTCGCCGACAAGCTCGCGATCGCCCCGCTGCTCGACGAGCTCGGGGTCGGGTTCGTCGAGGGCGGGTGGCCCGGCGCGGTCCCCAAGGACACGGAGTTCTTCCGCCGTGCCGCGAAGGAGCTGGACCTGCGGAACGCGGTCCTCGCCGCCTTCGGGGCGACCCGCAAGGCCGGCGTCCGTGCGTGGGACGACCCCCAGGTGCGTGCGCTCCTGGACTCCGAGGCGCCCGTCGTCACGCTCGTCGCCAAGTCCGACGTGCGGCACGTCGAGCGCGCGCTGCGCACGACGCCCGACGAGGGCCTCGCGATGATCACCGACACCGTCACGTTCCTCGTGGGCGAGGGGCGCCGCGTCGTCGTCGACGCCGAGCACTTCTTCGACGGCTACCGCCACGACCCGGCGTTCACCCGTGCCGCCGTCACCGCCGCGTTCGAGGCCGGCGCCGAGGTCGTCGCACTGTGCGACACGAACGGCGGCATGCTGCCCACCTGGGTGGGCGACGTCGTCGCCGAGCTGCGTGACGCCGTCGGGCTCGTGCACGGGCGCGACGCCCAGCCGGGCGACCGCCTGCTCGGCATGCACGCGCACAACGACTCCGGCTGCGCCGTCGCGAACACGCTCGCCGCGGTCGAGGCCGGGGCCGCGCACGTGCAGGGCACCGTCAACGGGTACGGGGAGCGCACGGGCAACGTGGACCTGCTCACCGTCGTCGCCAACCTCGAGCTCAAGCACGGCCTGCGCACGCTCGCGGGCGAAGGCCTCGAGGACTCGACGCGCATCGCGCACGCCGTCGCCGAGATCACGAACATCTCGCCGTACGCGCGGCAGCCCTACGTCGGCTCGAGCGCGTTCGCCCACAAGGCCGGCCTCCACGCCAGCGCCATCAAGGTCGACCCGGACCTCTACCAGCACATCGACCCGACGACGGTCGGCAACGACATCCGCATGCTCGTCTCCGACATGGCGGGTCGCGCCTCCATCGAGCTCAAGGGCCGCGAGCTCGGCTTCGACCTCGCCGGGCAGGGCGAGCTGCTCACGCGCGTGACGAACCGCGTGAAGGACGACGAGGCGCGCGGCTACACGTACGAGGCCGCCGACGCGTCGTTCGAGCTGCTGCTGCGCGAGGAGATCGCGGGCCAGCGTCCCGGGTACTTCCGCGTCGAGAGCTGGCGCACGATCGTCGAGCGCGCGGGCGGGCGCGGGACCGAGGCGAAGGCCGAGGCGACGGTCAAGCTCCACGCCGGCGGCGAGCGCATCGTCACGACGGGTGAGGGCAACGGTCCCGTGAACGCGCTCGACCACGCGCTGCGCCTCGCGCTCACGCGCGTCTACCCGGAGATCGAGGCGTACGAGCTCATCGACTTCAAGGTCCGCATCCTCGACACCGAGCAGGGCACCGACGCGATCACGCGCGTCCTCATCGAGACGACGGACGGGGTGTCGTCGTGGTCGACCGTCGGCGTCGGCCCGAACCTTATCGAGGCGGCGTGGGAGGCGCTGACGGACTCGGCGATCTATGGGCTCGTGCACGCGGGGGTCGAGCCCCGCTGACGTCTCGCGGGTGGCCGTGGCCGGGTGCGCCGGCGGGCCTCCGCGGGCGGGGTCGCGGGTCTACCATCTGGCCGCTCGTGCCTCGCGGCCTCCCGCCAGACCCGCCACGACCCGCGACCCCGCCCGCTCCGGCCCGTCCGCTCGTCCGTCGACCTCGCCGCGACCCCGCGCGCTCCGGCCCGTCCGCTCGTCCGTCGACCTCGCCGCGACCCCGCGCGCTCCGGCCCGTCCGCTCGTCCGTCGTCCCGCCTCGTGGTTCCGCTCCCGCGGCCTGCGTCTCGCCGTGTCGGGCTTAGGCTGGGCGGGTGCGCGGTGAGTACAAGGTCCCCGGTGGCAAGCTCGTGGCGGTCGACGTCGAGGTGGACGCGGGGAGGCTCTCCCGCGTCGCGCTGAGCGGCGACTTCTTCCTCGAGCCTGACGACGCTCTGGAGGACATCGACCGGGCGCTGACCGGGATGCCCGAGACGGCGACCGTGGCGCAGCTCGGGGACGCCGTCCGTCGCGCGCTGGCCGACGACGTGACGATGATCGGGTTCTCGCCCGACGCGGTCGCGATCGCAGTGCGTCGTGCGCTCGGGCGCGCGACCGGCTGGCACGACCACGAGTTCGAGATCGTGCACGAGGGACCGGAGTCCCCGGCGATGCACCTCGCGCTCGACCAGGTGCTCACCGAGGAGCTCGACGCCGGGAACCGCCGCCCCACCCTGCGGATCTGGGAGTGGGGCGCGCCGGCGGTGATCATCGGGTCGTTCCAGTCGCTGCGCAACGAGGTCGACGCCGAGGGGGCCGAGCGGCACGGCGTGACGGTCGTGCGGAGGATCTCCGGCGGGGGCGCCATGTTCGTCGAGCCCGGCAACACGATCACCTACTCGCTGTACGTGCCGGCGTCGCTCGTCGAGGGGCTGAGCTTCGAGCGCTCGTACGCGTTCCTCGACGACTGGGTGCTCGGTGCGCTCGCGGACGTCGGCGTCGACGCGACGTACAAGCCGCTCAACGACATCGCGTCGCCCGCGGGCAAGATCGCGGGGGCCGCGCAGAAGCGGCTGCGCGGAGGAGCGGTGCTCCACCACGTGACCATGGCCTACGACATCGACGCGGACAAGATGACCGAGGTGCTGCGCATCGGCCGCGAGAAGCTCTCCGACAAGGGCACGACGAGCGCGAACAAGCGCGTGGACCCCGTGCGCTCGCAGACGGGCATGGCGCGCGAGGACGTCATCGAGGCGTTCAAGGCACACTTCCGCTCGCGCTACCGCACGGTCGAGGGCAAGGTCTCGCCCGACGAGCGGGCGCGGGCCGAGGAGCTCGCGCGCACCAAGTTCTCGAGCCCGGAGTGGACCGCGCGCGTCCCCTGAGCGCGGCGGGACCCGCCGCGACGTCCGCTACGCCGTCGTGCGGAGGTCTACGACGACCTTCACGTCGTCCGGCCGGGCGCGGAGCGCGTCGTGCACGTCGTCGAGGCCGACACGGCGGGTGACGAGCCCGCCGAGCCAGTCCCGGTCCGCGGCGGCGAGCACGTCCGTCGCGCCGCGGTAGTGGTCGACGTTGGCGTTGACCGAGCCCACGACCGCGTCGTTCTCCAGCACCAGGTCGCGGTTGAGCGCCCCGGCGTCCACCTGGACGCCGCGACCGGTGGCGGAGACGCCCGTCAGGCACGTCACGCCGTAGTGCGACGTGCGGGACATGGCGTCGATGACGACCTGGCGTGCGCCGGTCGCCTCGACGACGACGTCAGGCTCCAGCTCGTCCATCACCTTCCCCGACGGCCCGGCGTGGTACGTCGCGCCGAGCCGGCGCACGAGCTCCGGCTTGGGGCCGTCCTCGACGAGGTCGAGGACGTGCACGTCGAGCCCGCGCTGGACGCCGATCAGCGCGGCGAGCAGCCCGATCGGCCCGGCGCCCGTCACGAGGACGCGCTCCGGCGCGAACCACGCCCGGCCGCCCACCGCGTCGATCTGCGCCCAGGCCTTGACGACGACGCTCGTCGGCTCGACGAGCACCCCCAGGTCGCCGAGGGCCGGGTCGACGAGGACGGCGTACTCCTGCTCGACGGTCCAGCGCTCGCTGCCGTAGCCGTGGCGCCCCACGATGCCCCGCTCGGTGTAGAGCCCGTTGCGGCACATGTCGAACTGCTCGCGCGCGCAGGCGCCGCAGGGCACGGGGTCGGGACGGCGCACGACGCCCACGACGAGGTCGCCGGGGGCGAAGGCGCTGCCCGCCGGTGCCTCGAGGACACGGCCGAGCGACTCGTGCCCGAGGACCAGGCGTTCCTCGCCGTCCGGCGCGCTTCCGTGCTCCCCGGCGACGATCTCGCGGTCCGTGCCGCACACGCCCATCACGAGGCCCTCGACCAGCAGCTCGCCCGGCCCGGCCTGCGGGTCGGGCAGGTCCTCCACCGCGAGGGATCCCGCGTCGCCCGGGACCAGCGTCAGCGCCCTCATCGTCCGCTCCTCCCGTCGGCTCGCCCGTCGCGTGGCCGGTCGTCGCCCCGCGACGTCGTGCCGCCCGTCCCCGGCTGCCCGCCGCGCCCGAGCGTGAGGGCCGCGTTGACGAGCCCGACGTGGCTGAACGCCTGCGGCACGTTGCCGAGCTGGCGTCCGGCGCGGGTGTCGTACTCCTCGGCGAGCAGACCGAGGTCGTTGCGCAAGGACAGCAGACGCTCGAACAGCGCGACCGCCTCGTCCCGTCGCCCGATGCCGGCCAGTGCCTCGACGAGCCAGAACGTGCAGATGAGGAACGCGCCCTCGTCGCCGGGCAGGCCGTCGACGCGGCCGTCGGCCGACGTGTCGTAGCGCAGCAGCAGGCCGTCCACGCCGAGCTCGCGCTGCACGGCCTCCACGGTCCCGACGACGCGCGGGTCCTCCCACGGCAGGAAGCCGACCCGAGGGATGAGCAGGAGCGCGGCGTCGACCCCGCGGGAGCCGTAGAACTGCGTGAACGTGTTGCGCCCGCCGTCGTACCCGTGCGCCAGGACGTCCGCGTGGATGGTGTCCCGCAGCTCGCGCCACCGGTCGACCGGGCCGTCGAGTCCGTGCTCGGTCACGGCACGGACGGCGCGGTCGACGCCAGCCCACGCGAGCACGCGCGAGTGGACGAACGCGCGCGGCTCGCCCCGGATCTCCCACAGCCCGTTGTCGAGGTCGGTCCAGTGCCCCTCGAGGTAGTCGAGCAGGGCGCGCTGCAGCTCCCACCCGTCCTCGGTCGGGGCGATCCCGGCCTGACGACCCACGTGCAGGGAGTCGAGCACCTCGCCCCACACGTCGAGCTGGTGCTGGTCGTAGGCGCCGTTGCCGACCCGCACGGGAGCGGACCCCTCGTACCCGGGGAGCCAGTCGATCGTCTGCTCGGGCAGCCGGCGCCAGCCGTCGAGCGCGTACATGATCTGCAGGTCGGACGGGTCGCCCGCCGCGGCGCGGAGCAGCCACTCGCGCCAGCGCCGTGCCTCCCGCAGGTACCCGGTGGCCACCAGCGCCTGCAGCGTGAAGGTCGCGTCGCGCAGCCAGGAGAACCGGTAGTCCCAGTTCCGCACGCCACCGAGCTCCTCGGGCAGGGACGTCGTGGCCGCGGCGAGGACGCCGCCCGTCGGCTCGTACGTGAGCGCCTTGAGCGTGACGAGCGAGCGGCGTACGGCCTCGTCCCACGGCCCGTCGTACGTGGAGCGCGCGCTCCACGACTCCCACACGTCCAGGGTCTGCGCCAGCGCCTCGTGGGCGTCGACGGGGCCCGGGGCCGGCTCGTGCGACGGGTGGTGCTGGAGCACGAACGCCAGCGGCGTGCCCGGTGCGGCGTCGAACCGGGCCCGCAGGACGCCGTCCTCCAGGGTGACCGGCACGGGCGTCTGGAGCGCGACGGCGTCCGGACCGGCGACGGCCGTCACGTGCGGCTCCGTGGTGACCCACGGCCGGATGCCGCCGTAGTCGAACCGGACCCGCAGGTCCATCTCGACGGGCACGCGACCGCCCCGCGCCTCGACGACGCGCACCAGGTCGGGGACGCGGTCGCGCGGCGGCATGAAGTCGGTGACCGTGAGCTCGCCGTCGGGGGTGCGCCACGTGGACTCGAGGACGAGCGTGTCGCCGACGTAGCGCCGGGAGGTGCACGGGCCGCCCGCCCGTGGCGCGATCCTCCAGCGGCCGTTCTCCGGCCCGCCGAGCAGCGCGGCGAAGCACGCGGGGGAGTCGAACCGTGGCATGCACGCCCAGTCGACGGAGCCGTCCCGTCCGACCAGCGCGGCGGTCTCGAGGTCGCCGATGATCCCGTAGTCCTCGATCAGTCCCGCCATGCCCGCGTGGTCCTCCTCCGTCGTCGCGGCCGTCGTCCCGGTCCGAGTATTCGTGCGTCGGCGGGGCGGCGCACGTCGGCGTCGGCCGGTGACCGGTCAGGCCACGGCGCGGGGGCCGAACACCGCGGTCCCGACGCGGACCGTCGTGGCCCCCTCGGCGATCGCGAGCTCGAGGTCGCCGCTCATGCCCATGGACAGCTCGCGGGCGTCGCGCGTGCGCGGGTCGCCCGCCCGCACGACGGCGTCCCGCACCTCGCGCAGGCGGGCGAAGCCTGCGCGCACCACGGACCCGTCCGGCGACTGGGCGCCGATCGTCATGAAGCCGGTGAGCCGCAGCCCGGGGAGCGTGGCCACCTCGAGCGCGGCGCCCGGAGCGTCGTCGGGCCCGACGCCGGCCTTGGACGGCTCGCCCGACACGTTGACCTGCAGCATGACGTCGAGCGTGCGGGTGTCGCGCACGCACCGCGCGGACAGCGCGCGGGCCAGCTCGGGGGAGTCGACCGACTCGACCGCCGACGCCGTCGTCAGCACCTGGTTGATCTTGTTGCGCTGCAGGCGCCCGATCATGTGCACGCGCAGCAGCCCGGCCGCGACGAGGTCGGCGACGTCGGGCGCCTTCGCGACGAGCTCCTGGACGCGGTTCTCCCCGACGAGGTCGACGCCGGCGGCCACCACGGCACGGACGGCTTCCGCGGGCTGCGTCTTCGTCGCCACGAGGAGGCGGACGTCCGACGGGTCGCGCCCGGCCGACCGGGCCGCGGCGTCGACCCGGGCCCGGACGCCGCGGACGTTGTCGGAGACGAGCGAGACGAGGTCGGCGGACGGGTCGGGCACCCGGTCAGTCTAGGTGCGGACGGCAGACCGGTCGCCGGGGTCCGGGTCCGGTCGACGTCCAAGATCAGGGTGGTCCCGGAGCCGCGACGGCGCCCGGTGCGCGACGATGGGCGGGTGAAGACCCTGCTCAACATCATCTGGCTCGTGCTCGCCGGGCTCTGGCTCGCGCTCGGCTACGTCGCGGCCGGCATCGTCTGCTGCGTGCTGATCGTGACGATCCCGTTCGGCATCGCGTCGTTCCGCATCGCGGGCTACGCCCTGTGGCCGTTCGGCCGCACGGTCGTCGACAAGCCGACCGCGGGCGCGTGGTCCACCATCGGCAACGTCATCTGGGTGCTCGTCGCGGGCATCTGGCTCGCGATCGGGCACGTGATCACGGCGATCCCGCTGTTCGTGTCGATCATCGGCATCCCGCTCGGCATCGCGAACCTCAAGCTCATCCCGGTCTCGCTCCTGCCGCTCGGCAAGGAGATCGTCCCGAGCGACGCGCCGTACCCGACGTACCGGCACTGAACGCCGAGGTAGAAACTGCGGTCGCGAGGTAGAACGCGCGGAGCACTACCTCGCGACCGGAGGTTCTACCTCGCGACGGGGGCGGTCGTGCCGTCCGTGAGGCGCAGCAGGTCGGCGGGGGAGAGCCCGACGTCGAGCCCGCGCCGCCCGCCCGAGACGTAGACGACGTCGAACGCGAGCGCGCTCTCGTCGAGCACCGTGCGGTGGCGCTGCTTCTGGCCCAGCGGTGAGATGCCTCCGACGACGTACCCGGTCGCGCGCTCGGCGACGGCCGGCTCGGCCATGGTCGCCTTCTTGCCGCCGACGGCACGGGCGAGCGCCTTGAGGTCGAGCTGACGGTCGACGGGCACGATCCCGACGACGAGCGGGCCGCCGTCGACCACGGCGAGCAGGGTCTTGAACACCTGCTCGGGCGCGGCGCCGATGGCGGCCGCCGCCTCCAGGCCGTAGCTCAGCCCGCTCGCGGGGTCGTGGTCGTAGGGGTGGAGGGTGTGCGCCGCGCCGTCGCGCTCGAGGAGCGCGACGGCGGGCGTCCCGGCGTGGGCGGACGACGACTTCTTGGCCACGGGCCGATTGTGCCCGATCGTGTCCGCTCCGTCCGTGCCCGGTCCGACGCAGGTCTTCCGCGGCCGCGCCCACCGGCCTAGCGTCGACGTATGCCGAGGTCGAGCAGTCCGACAGGGGTCGTCGAGGTGCGCCCCGCGAACGAGGTGTCGTGGGACGAGCTCGCCGCCGTCTTCGGGGACCGCGGCTACCCGGCGGTCTGCTGGTGCCAGCGCCAGGTGCTCGGCGATCGCGTCTGGTACCGGACCCCGCCGGAGGAGCGCGCGCGGCTGCTCCACGAGCAGACGAGTGCGGGCGACCCGGACGCGCCCGGGACGAGCGGGCTCGTCGCCCACCTCGACGGCGAGCCCGCCGGCTGGGTCGCGGTGGGACCGCGCCCGTCCTACCGCAGGCTGCGGGGCAGCCCCGTGCCGTGGAAGGGCCGCGCTCCCGGCGGCGCGCAGGACAAGGACGACCCCGACGTGTGGGCGGTCGCGTGCTTCGTCGTGCGGGCGGGTTTCCGCGGGCTCGGGCTCACCTACGACCTGGCGCGCGCCGCGGTGGCGTTCGCCCGCGAGCAGGGGGCGGCGGCCGTCGAGGGGTACCCGATCCTGGACCCGTCCGGTGCGCCGATCACGTGGGGCGAGAACTCGGTCGGCAGCGTCCAGGCGTTCCGCGCCGCCGGTCTCGAGGAGGTCGCGCGCCCGACGACGCGCCGCCGGGTCATGCGCCTCGACCTGCGCTGAGCAGCGACCGCCGGCGGCGGCCTACAGAGGACCGACCGCGAGGACCGTGACGACGGGCGCGCCGGCCTCGTCGCTCGCGGCGAGGTCGACGCTCGCGGTGATGGCCCAGTCGTGGTCGCCCGCCGGGTCGTCGAGCACCTGGCGCACGAACCACGTGCCCGCGGGAACCACGCCGCCGGGGGCGTGGTCCGACGTCGGGCCCTCGTGGCCCGGCGGCACCTCGCCGCCGGCCTCGACGACCCGGAACAAGGATGCGGCGCGGGCGCCCGGGCCGATGCCGACCGCGTCGTCGCCCTGGGCCTCGAACAACGGGTCCAGCGCGTCGCCCCAGGCGTCGGCGTCCCAGCCGCCGCCGAGCGCCGCCAGCCCTCGGTAGTCCTCGCGCGCGGCGAGCTCGACGCGGCGGAACATGGCGTTGCGCACGAGGCGGCGGAACGCGCGCGGGTTGCCCGTGACGGGGCGGGCGGGCGCGTCCTCGCCGGTGCCGGCGAGGGGGCCGTCCCCGACGAGGTCGTCCGCGTCGTCGTCCACGGGGCGCGACAGGCGCTCCCACTCGTCGAGCAGGGACGAGTCCGTGCCGCGCACCAGCTCGCCGAGCCACTCGACGACCTCGTGGACCTCCTCGGTGCGGTGCTCGTCGGGCACCACCTGGCGCAGTGCCCGGTAGGCGTCGGCGAGGTAGCGCAGCACGACGCCCTCGGTGCGCTCGAGCCCGTACACGGAGACGAACTCGGCGAACGTCATCGCGCGCTCGACCATGTCGCGCACGACCGACTTGGGGGAGAGCTCGGCGTCCGCCACCCACGGGTTGGACCGCTTGTACATCGCGAACGCCGGCGCGAGGAGGTCCTCGAGCGGCTTGGGCCAGGTGATCTCCTCGAGCAGCGCCATGCGCTCCTCGTACTCGTACCCCTCGGCCTTCATCGCCGCGACGGCCTCGCCCTTCGCCGCGTTCTGCTGCGCGTACAGCACCTGGCGCGGGTCGTCGAGCGTCGCCTCGATGACGGAGACGACGTCGAGGGCGTGCGTCGGGCTCGCGACGTCGAGCAGGTCGAGGGCCGCGAGCGCGAACGGGGACAGGGGCTGGTTGAGCGCGAACTCGCGCGGGACGTCGACGGTGAGCCGCACGCTCGGGCGGTAGCCGGCGGGCCGGGAGTCGTCGGGGACGCGGACGCGCTCGACGATGCCGGCCACGCGCAGCGAGCGGTAGATGCGGAACGTCTGGCGCACGTGCTCGCGGCGCTGGGTGTCCGTGTCGTGGTTGGCGAGCAGGAGGTGGCGCATCGCCTCGACCGGGTCGTGCTGGGCGTCGGCCGTCTCGGCCGCGCGGCGCGTGCGCGCGAGCACGTTGAGCACCATCGCGTGCGTCACGCGGAACGTGCTGACCAGCGGCTCGGGGTCGGCGTCGCGCAGGCGCTCGAACGTCGCGTCGGTCCAGTTGACGGAGCCCTGCGGCGCCTTCTTGCGGACGATCTTCTTGAGCTTCTTCGGGTCGTCGCCCGCCTTGGCGAGCATCTTGCGGTTCTCGACGACGTGCTCGGGCGCCATGACGAGCACCTCGCCGACCGTGTCATAGCCCGCGCGACCGGCGCGTCCCGCGATCTGGTGGAACTCGCGTGCCGTGAGGTGGCGCATGCGCTCGCCGTCGAACTTCACGAGGCTCGTGAGCAGCACGGTGCGGATGGGCACGTTGATGCCGACGCCGAGCGTGTCCGTGCCGCACACGACCTTGAGCAGGCCCGCCTGCGTGAGGCGCTCGACGAGGCGGCGGTACTTCGGCAGCATGCCCGCGTGGTGCACCCCGACGCCGTGCCGCAGGAACTTGCTCAGCGTCTTCCCGAAGCCGGTGCCGAAGCGGAAGTCGCCGAGCTCGGCCGCGATGGCCTCCTTCTCGGCCTTCGACGCGACGTTCATCGACAGCAGCGACTGCGCGCGCTCCACGGCGTCCTTCTGCGTGAAGTGGACGACGTACACCGGGGCGCGGCGTGTCGTGACGAGCTCCTCGAGCACCTCGGTGAGCGGCTCGACGACGTAGCTGAAGTGCAGCGGGACGGGCCGCTCCGCCGTCGTGACCTCGGCGACGGGGCGGCCCGAGCGCTCCTCGAGCTCGGTGACGAACCGGCTCGTGTCGCCGAGCGTCGCGGACATGAGCAGGAACTGCGTGCGGGGCAGCTCGAGGAGCGGGACCTGCCACGCCCAGCCGCGCTGCGGGTCGGCGTAGAAGTGGAACTCGTCCATGACGACCTGGGAGATCGCGTCCTCGTCGCCGCCGGGGTGGCCGTCGGCGTCGCCCGCGCCGCGGCGCAGCGCGAGGTTGGCGAGGATCTCCGCAGTGCAGCAGATGATCGGGGCGTCGGGGTTGACGGCGGAGTCGCCGGTCGCCATGCCGACGTTCTTGGACCCGAACGCCGCGACGAGCGCGAAGAACTTCTCGCTGACCAGCGCCTTGAGCGGCGCGGTGTAGTACGTGCGGCCACCGCGCCCGGAGCGGTGCGCGGCGAGCGCGGCGAACTGCGCGCCCATCGCGACGAGCGACTTCCCCGAACCGGTGGGTGTCGCGAGGATGACGTGCGACCCGGAGACGAGCTCGATGAGCGCCTCGCTCTGGTGCGGGTAGAGGTCGAGACCCTGCTCGGTCGCCCACGTCGTGAAGCCCTCGTACAGCGCGTCCGGGTCGGGCGCGGCGCCGGTGGGAGCAGGGACGTGCGCGAGGAGCGTGGCGGCGCGGCCGGTCGTCGTGGTCACGGGTCGAGTCTGTCAGGTCGGCCCGGCCACCCGTGCGGGCGAGTTCCGCGACGCTACTTGGCAGCGCTGTCAGTCGTGTGCGAAGGTGAGGCTCGCCGGTGCAGCCGCCGGTCCGAGGAAGCCCGAGACCCCACGACGCCGTGGGACCGAGGAGAAGACCCGATGAGGTTCCCCCGCGCCGTCGCCGACGCCACACCCGGCCGCCGGTCCGACGACGCACCCGCAGCGACGCGGTCCGACGGCGCCGCTGCGGCCCGGGCGGCCCGACCGCCCGCCCGGGACGAGCTCGCGCGTCGCGGTATCGACGACGACAGGGGACGTCGACACCGCGAGGCGCGTCGGACGGCGACAGGCCACCGCGCGCTCACCTGCCGGTAACCCGGCTCTGGCAGTGTGCGAGCCCGTACCGGGTTGTCACCGCTGTCAGGACCCGCCGTCGTCGACGACCCGACCCACCACCGCGACCACGCCCCACGGCCACGACGGCCTCCGGCGCACCCGTCCACGACCCCTGACCACGAGGACCCCATGAACCACGTACCCACCCGCCGCCGAGGCGTCCGACGCACCGGCCCGCTCGCCGGCGTCGTGGCGGGCGCGCTCGTCGCATCCGTCGCCCTCGTCGGGGCCGCGCCGGCCGCGTCGGCGGACCAGCTCCCGGCGCCGACGGCCGCCGAGCGCGACCTCGCGTCCCTCGTCGACGTCTTCGTCGGCACCGAGGGCGACTTCGGCAACGACATGCCCGCCGCCCAGGCGCCCAACGGGATCGCCAAGGTGAACCCGCGCACGACGCCGGGCCGCAACAACACGGGCTACGACTACGCGCAGTCGCAGATCTCCGGGTTCACCCACACGAACCTCGACGGTGTCGGCGGGTCCGGGGGCGGCGGCGACATCCTCGTCGTGCCCACGTCCGGCTCCTACACGTCGCGACCCGGCACCGGCACCTACGCACACGCGTTCAGCCACGACGAGGAGGTCGGCAGCCCCGGGTACTACGCCGTGGACCTCGGCAACATCGCGGGCACCGACGACGCGATCTCGGCCGCGGCGGGCACGATCGAGGCCGAGGTCACCGCGACCACGCGCTCCGGCGTCCACCGCTACCGGTTCCCCGACGGCGCGACGCCGAGCCTCGTCGTCGACCTCGCCACGAACAACACGAGCCGCATCGGGTCGTCGCTCGAGGTCGAGCAGCTGGACGACGGGCGGGTCGCGCTGAGCGGCGAGATCGTCGGCCACTTCTACAACGCGTCGTACACGATGCACTACTACGCGACGACGACCCGGCCCACCACCGACGTCAGGACGTGGGGCGACGACCGCGCGCTGACGGACGCCACGACGCAGGACGGCCGCGACACCGGCGCCGTCCTCACGTTCGACCCCGCCGACGCGGGCGAGATCGGCCTCGAGGTGACGCTCTCCCCGGTCAGCGCCGCGCAGGCCGAGGTCGACCAGGAGAACGAGCTGGGCGACCTCGGGTTCGACGAGGTGCGTGAGCGCACCCACGCCGAGTGGAACGCCAAGCTCGGCAAGGTCGACGTCACCGCGTCCCTCGCGACCGACCCGACCGGCGACGTCCAGCGGCTGTTCTACACGCACCTGTACCGGATGTTCGCGATGCCGATGAACGCGACGAGCACCTCCGGCACGTACCGCGGCGTCGACGGCGCCGTGCACCGTGCGCAAGGCTTCACCTACTACGACTCGTGGGCGACCTGGGACGACTTCCGCAAGTTCTCCGTGCTCGCGTACATCGACCCCGCGATGTACCGCGACATGGTGCAGTCGATGGTCTACCTGTTCGCCGACGCGGAGGCCGAGGGCACGGGCAGCGGACTCGGCGGGCTCATGCACACCGTGCCGACGGTGCGCTGGGAGCGGTCGAGCGTCGTGATCGCCGACGCGATCGCGAAGGGCTACACCGGTCTCGAGCGTCTCGACGAGGCGTACCCCGCCGTGAAGCGCCTCGTGGGCGGCTACGGCGAGGCGGACCTCGAGCGCGGCTACCTCCCCGACAACCCCGGCGCGTCCGTGCAGCTCGGCTACGACCAGTACGGCCTGTCGGTCATCGCCGACGAGCTCGGCATGACCGAGGAGGCGCAGGCGCTGCGCGAGCAGGCGGCGCTCCCCGTCGAGAACCTCGTCCAGCCCGGCGCGTGGACCGCGCAGGACGGCACGCCCGTCGGCCTCCTGACGCCGCGCAATGCGGCCGGTGACTGGCAGAGCGTGGACCACGAGCGGTTCGAGGCGGCGCGCCTGTACCAGGGCACGCTGTGGCAGTACCACTGGTACGACGCCTACGACATGGACGCGCTCGTCGAGGCCATGGGCGGCACGGAGGCCGCGCGGCTCGCTCTGCGCCACATGTTCGGCGAGCACGCGCCCGACGACGGCTCCGCGATGCTCCACTCCAACGCCAACGAGATCGACCTGCAGGCGCCGTACCTGTTCAACTACGTCGGCGAGCCGAGCCTCACGCAGAAGTGGACGCGGGCGATCTACACGAAGGAGACCTGGAACCGGTACATCGGGACCGGCTCGACGAGCTTCTTCCCGAGCGGCGGAGGCGAGTTCACGCCGCCGATCAGGACGAAGGTCTACCAGCTCGACCCGCGCGGCATGCTCGCGACCATGGACAACGACGCCGGCACCATGTCGACGATGTTCGTCGCCGCCGCGATCGGTCTCTTCCCGGTGACCGCCGGCTCGTCCGAGTACCAGATCGGCTCGCCGTTCTTCGACTCGGCGGTGATCGGCTACGACGACGGCACCACGTTCGAGATCACCGCCGACGGCGTCTCCGAGGACGCGTTCTACGTCCAGTCCGCCTCCCTCGGCGGCGAGCCGTTCGACAACACGTGGGTCGACTACGCGACGGTCGTCGGCGGGGGCGCGCTCGCGTTCCGGATGGGCACCGAGCCCAGCGACTGGGGCGCGGACACCGAGCCCGCGTTCTCCCTGAGCACGGCCTCCGACGACGACGAGACCGACGGCCCGCGCGTCGAGGCCGACCCGGCGACGGTCGAGGCCGCCGCCGACGGCGCGGTCGACACCGCGGTGACGCTCACCCTCAGCGGCGGCGCACGACTCGCCGCCGACGCCGGCACGGACCTCGTCGCGAGCGGTGACGCGCGCGTCGAGGGTCTTCCGGACGGCGTCGCGGCACGCGTCACCGTCACCTCCGCGACGGAGGCGACGGTCGTGCTCACGGGCTCGACGACCGACGACGCGCTCTTCTACGTGCGGCTGCGCGACGCGGCGCTCGCGGACGGCGTCCCCGCCTCGACGCTGCGGGGCGAGGGCGTCTCGCTGCGCTCGCCGCTGCGGCTCACCGTGGCAGCGGCGGAGCGCGAGTCGCTCGCCGCGCTCGTCGCGGACGCGGTGCTCGTGCGCCACGGCAACTACTCGTCCGTGTCGTTCGACCGGTTCTCCTCCGCGCTCGGCCGCGCGCAGGAGCTGCTCGCCGACGACGCGTCGTCGAGCACCGACCTGCGGTTCGCCGCGGACCGGCTCGAGGCCGCGATCGACGGGCTGGACATCGTCCAGGGCGGCTACCGCGTGCTCCAGGCCGAGGAGTCCGAGGCCTGGTCCGGCGGTGAGCTGAAGAACGAGGCGAACAGCTCGGACGGCAACCTCGGCGGCGTCCGGTCCGGCTCGTGGGTCCAGTACCGCGACATGGTGTTCGACGACACCGTGCCCGGCTTCCTCACGGTGCGCTACGACACGAGCTTCGCTGCGGGGGAGACCCCGAGCACCGTCGTCGTGCACGCCGGCGACGTCGACGGGCCGCAGGTCGCGACCGTCGAGCTCACCGGCACGAGCGGGTGGGGCAACTACCAGGAGGTGACGGTCGAGCTCGGCGACGCCCAGGCGCTCGTCGACGCGCAGACGGTCACGTTCGAGCTCCTCGCCCCGTCCGGGCGCAGCTGGGTCGGCAACTTCGACTGGTTCCGGTTCAGCGAGGACGACCCCGCCGAGGCGGAGGAGCCGGACTCGTCGGTCGGCGTGACGGTGGAGGCCGAGGACTGGACCGAGAACTCGGGCGGCGGGCTGAAGAACGAGTCGTCCACCTGGGCGAGCGGCCCGGTCACCAACGTCGGCGGCACCGCCGACGGCGACTGGCTCGCCTACGGGGAGGTCGACCTCGGTGAGCTGCCCCTCGGCGAGCTGTCCGTGCACTACGTGCACAACTCCGGGCGGTGCGGCGAGAGCTCGGCGCTCGAGGTGTACCTCGACGCGTTCGACCCGGCGAACCCCGGAGAGCCGTTCGCTACGGTCCCGCTGCCGACCACCGGGTCGAGCTGGTCCGCGGACGGCGTCGCCACGGTCGCGCTGCCCGAGACGGTCAGCGGCACGCACGAGGTGTTCGTGCGGCTGACGACCGAGGCGTACGCGAACCACCCGTACGTCGCCAACGTCGACAGCCTCACCTTCGCCCCCGGCGGTCCCACGGACGTCACCGTGGAGTCGGAGGCCTGGACCGAGAACTCCGGCGGAGGACTCAAGAACGAGCAGTCGACCTGGACCAGCGGTCCCGTGACGAACGTCGGTGGCACGGCCGACGGCGACTGGCTCGCCTACGGCGAGGTCGACCTCGGCTCCGCCGCGCTCGACCGGCTCTCGGTGCACTACGTGCACAACGCGAACCGGTCGGGTGAGAACTCCGCCCTGGCGGTGTACCTCGACGAGTTCGACCCGGCCGACCCCGGCGAGCCGTTCGCCACGGTGCCGCTCCCGACGACGGGTGGCAGCTGGTCCGAGGACGGCACGGCGACGATCGAGCTGCCCACCCCGGTGCGCGGCACGCACCAGGTGTTCGTCCGGTTGACCACCGAGGCGTACGCGAACCACCCGTACGTGGCGAACCTCGACAGCATGACGTTCTTCACGGACGCGTTCGACGTCGAGGAGCCCGAGACGGACACCACCGCGCTCGCGGTGGCGGTCGCCGACCTCGAGCACCTGGAGGGCGAGGCCGAGCGGTACGGCCGGATCGACTTCGGCGTCTTCACGCGCGAGCTCGCGGCCGCCCGGGCCGTGCTCGCCGCGCCGGACCCGACCCAGGAGCAGGTCGACGAGCAGCTGAGGCGCCTGCGGCTCGCGGCCGAGCAGCTCGTGCCGCTGGGCGTCGAGCTCGTCACCGTCGAGGTCAGCCCTCGCTGCCTCGCCGGCCGGCCGTACGTCGCGATCCGGGCGCACAACGTGTCCGACGCGGCGATCGACGTCGAGCTCGCGAGCGCGCTGGGGTCGCGGACGTTCGCGGACGTGGCCCCGGGGTCGAACGCGTACCAGGCGTTCGCCGCACGCGCGGCGTCGGGTGACCTCGAGGTCACCGTGACGGCCAGGGGCGCGCAGGGAGAGCAGACGGTCGAGCAGACCGTCACGATCTCGACGTGCTGACGCCGGGCTGCTGAGGCCGGACGCCTGACCGTGCCGGGTCCGGGCCCCTCGCGGGGCCCGGGCCCGGTGCGTCACGCCGTGACTGCCGCCTCGTGATCGAGCAGCAGGTCGCACGCGGCGAGCAGCGCGCGACGCAGCACGTCTCCGCGCGCGGCGAACGCGCGCTGGTGGCGCACGTACTCGGCCTTGCCGTCCGCCGTCTCGACGGCCACGGGCGCGAGCCCGTAGGACGACACGTCGTACGGGCTCGCCCGCATGTCGACCACGCGCACGTCGCGCGCCAGCTCGAACGCGGCGAGGGTGAGCTCGCCGGGCACGGCCGGTCCGAGCTTGAGGGCCCACTTGTACAGGTCCATGGTGGCGTGCAGGCAACCGGGCTGCTCGAGCGCCGGCTGGGTCTCGCGCGTCGGCGACAGCCGGTTGAGCGGCGCCGCCTCGGGCGTGAAGAAGCGGAACGCGTCGAAGTGCGAGCACTGCACGGGGTGGGTCTCGACGACCCGGTCCGTGCCCGGCCCGCCGAGCCGCAGGGGCAGCGGGTGCCGGTGGTCGCGACCGGCGTCGTGGTCGCGGTACACCATGGCCCACTCGTGGAGCCCGAAGCAGCCGAAGCGACCCGGCCGGGACGCCGTCGCTGCGAGCAGCGCGTGCACGTAGCGCACCGTGTCGCCGCGTTCGGCGAGGTACGCGTCGAGGTCGAGCGTCGTCCCCTCCTCGACCTCCCGGTACCACCGCCACGACGCGCGCTCGGAGGGCGCCGCCTGCGCGTCGCCGTCGCCGTCGCCGTCGGTGACGGGTCGGCCGAGCACCACGCCCGGCCCGGGGTGCCAGCGGCGCAGCTGCGCGGGACGCGTGGGGTAGTACGTGAAGAGGAAGTCCTCGATCGCGTGCTTCTCGCCGAGCGGCTTGCGCCGCCGCCAGCCGGCGGTCAGCGCGTCCGCGTGCTCGGCGTGCCGGCGCTCGCGCTCCTGCCACGCCGCGGGCGGCAGCACCGTGCCCGCGCGCGGCGGCGCAGCGGGACCGGCGAAGGAGTCGGAGGGCACCGAACCAGGGTACGAGACGCACGACACGCCCGACCCGGCCGGATTTCACCCGGTACGGGGGCCTGCTCGGGCCCGGTGGACGAAAGAATGGCCGTGAACGTGCTGTGAAGACCCGGCACACCTCACCACCCGACCGCGCGGCGATGCCGCGGAGGAGCACCATGACCCAGCCGCCCACCGGCTCTCCCGACCCGTACCAGCACGACCCGTACCGCGAGGGAGCGCCGCCGGCGCCCCAGCAGGACCCGTTCGCCCCGCCGTCGGGCGGGCAGGCGCCCGCACCGGAGCAGCCGTCGACGTGGGGGGCGCCCGGTGGCGAGCCGGCTCCGGCGCCCTACGGCGCGCAGCCCTACGGCGCTCCGCAGGAGCCCTACGGCGGCCAGCAGCCGTACGCGGCCGCCCCGCCCCAGGGCGGGCAGCAGCCCTACGGCGGCCAGCCCTACGCCCCGGGCGACCCGGCGCAGCAGTACGGCGGGTACCCGACCTACAACGCGCCCGCGCCGTCGACCACGAACGCGCTCGCGATCACGGGCTTCGTGCTCGCGGTGCTGGGCCTGCTCGGGTGCTGGATCCCCGGCGTGAACTTCTTCGCCGTGGTCCTCGGCGTCGCGGGCCTCGTGCTCGGGATCGTCGGCCTGCTGCAGGTCAAGAAGGGCAAGAGCGGCAAGGGCCTCGCGCTGTCGGCCATCGTCGTGGGGGCGCTCGCCGTCATCGGCTCGATCGTCGCCTGGATCGTGTTCGCCCAGTGGATCGACCGCGTGAGCACCGACTACGAGGACTCGCTCGCGCAGCTCGAGGAGGACCTGGGGGACACGTCGGCCGTCGTGCCCGAGGACGAGGGGACGACGACGGAGGAGGAGTCTCCGGTCGAGGAGGACCTCGCGGCCGAGGTGCCGTCGGCCGTGGCGCCGTTCGGCGAGGCGGTCGTCTACGAGGACGGCCTCGAGGTCAGCGTCTCCGCGCCCGTCCCGTTCACGCCCAGCGAGTGGGCGGCCGGCGGCGAGGACTACCCGAGCCACGTGCTGGTCGACGTCACGATCACCAACGGCACCGACGCCCCGTTCGAGCCCACCCTGGTGTACCTGACCGCGTCCTCGGCCGGGACGGAGGGCGACCAGGTGTTCGACTCCGACAACGGGCTGGAGGGCGGGCCCATGACGTCGGTGCTCCCGGGCCAGAGCGTGACGTTCACCGCCGGCTTCGGCGTGACCGACCCGGCCGACGTCCTCGTCCAGGTCGCGCCCGGCATGTTCGAGTACGACGACGCGCTGTTCTCCACCGCGCCCTGAGGCACCGCACCGTCACCGCCGCGCCGCGGCACGCGCAGGCCCGTCCGGACGTCCGGGCGGGCCTGCGTCGTCGTACCGGCCGGCTCGCGCCCGGCGCTACTCCGACTCCTCGAGGTACTGCGCCGCGAGCCGCTTCGGTGCGCGGGCGAGCCACGCGTCCTGGACGAGCTCCTCGAGCTCGGGCACGGGAACGCGGTCGAGGCGCGCGAGGACGACCGCGTAGCCGGCGAAGTGCGACGTGGTGAAGAACGTCCCGGGCTCGTCGCCGAGAAGCGCCTCCTTCTCGCCCTCGTCGGCGACGTAGAACGCCGCGGGCGGCTCGGACGGTGCGGCGTCGCCGAGCTCCGCGCGGTCCTTCGCGCGCAGGGGGCGTTCCCAGACGAAGGTCCTGCCGTGGACGCGCCAGGTCCGGTCGCCGTCGGCGGCCGTGTCCGGCAGGACCGCGGCGACGCGGTCGACGTCCTCCCACGAGGCCATGCCCCCACGGTAGGCCCGGCGGCGCGGTTAGGCTCGGGCGCATGGCCGACGCCCCCGCACAGCGCACCGACCGCACCCCCGCCTCGGCCGACCTGCGCCGCCTGGGCCGCTCCGGCCTCGCCGTGACGACGGTCGGGCTGGGGTGCAACAACCTCGGCCGCGCCGGGACCGCGACGCAGACGCAGGAGGGCAGCACCGCCGTCGTGCGGGCGGCTCTCGACGCCGGCGTCACGCTGTTCGACACGGCCGACAGCTACGGCGCGCAGCCCGGGCTGAGCGAGGAGCTGCTCGGCCGCGCGCTCGGCGCGCGTCGCGACGAGGCCGTCGTCGCGACGAAGTTCGGCATGGACGTCCGCGGTCTCAACGGCCCCGACTTCGGAGCGCGCGGTGCGCGCCGGTACGTGGTGCGCGCCGTCGAGGGCTCGCTGCGCCGGCTCGGCACCGACCACATCGACCTCTACCAGCTCCACACGCCCGACCACCTCACCCCGGTCGAGGAGACGCTCTCCGCGCTGGACGACGTCGTGCGCGCGGGCAAGGTCCGCTACGTCGGGCACTCGAACCACAGCGGCTGGCAGATCGCGGACGCCGAGCACGTCGCCCGCGCACGGGGCACCGAGCGGTTCGTGTCGTCGCAGTCGCACTACAACCTCCTCGACCGGCGCGCGGAGCTCGAGGTCGTCCCGGCCGCCCAGGCGTACGGCCTCGGCGTGCTGCCGTACTTCCCGCTCGCCAACGGGCTGCTCACGGGCAAGTACACGGCCGGCGGACGCCCCGAGGACTCGCGCCTGGTGCGCACCAAGCCGCACCTGCTCGAGTCGGCGCCGTGGGAACGGCTCGACCGGCTCCACGCGTTCTGCGTCGAGCGGGGCATCACCGAGCTGCAGGTCGCGTTCGGCTGGCTGCTCGCGCAGCCGCAGGTGACGAGCGTCATCGCCGGCGCGACACGGCCGGAGCAGGTCGAGCAGAACGTCGCGGCCGCCGCGTGGCGCCCGACGGACGCCGACCTCGACGCGCTCGACGCGATCTTCCCGCCGGCCGACAGGGTCGCGCTCTTCTGAGCGTCCGGTCAGCGCCCGGTCAGCGCCTCGGACGCGGTCGCGCGTCGGCCGTGCGGCGCGCGACGCCCGCCACGCCGCGTTCGAGCGGGCCCTGTCCCAGCGACCACCGCCACGCGGTCGCCACCGCGAGCGTCGCGAGCACGAGCACGAGCAGGGGACCGTTCGTCGTCTGCTCGTACGCCGCCTCGCCCCACGCCCACAGCACGACGATCTGCGCGGAGTAGACGGTCAGCGCCATCGCGCCGACGGCGGCCAGCGGGGCGAGCACCCACCGCCCGACGCGCCCCGCGAACAGGCACAGCCCGAGCACCGCGACGGCGAACCCGCCGGAGCCCACGACCTCGGGCAACGTGTCGGTGTGGGGGCCGGCGAGCCACAGGTACGTCGACGTCGGCCACGGGTCGTCCCACGCGAGCGGCTCCGGCCGGTACGTGCTCGACCACGCCGCCGCCGCGTCCTCCACGACGCGCGTGCCGCCGAGCGGCTCCACCACCGCGACCGAGACTCCGTACGCGATCACCATGGCGAGCAGGCCGCCGCCCACGAGCGCGACGCGCACCGCGGTCGACGTGAGGTCGAGACGACCGATCGCGAGACCCGCGAGCACGTACGCCATCCACACCACCGCGGGGTAGTGGCCCGACACCAGGAAGTCCGTCAGCGCGCCGGACCCGTCCTGCGGCAGGCGCAGCCCGGCACGCGCGAGCACCTCGGGACCGTAGTAGGCGAGCACCGGGCCCGCGAGCGCGAACGCCCCGGCCGCGACGGCCAGACGACCGGCCGACCACCGCACGAACGGCAGCGCGAGCACGAAGTACGCGGCGTAGAAGCCGAGGATGAGCAGCACGCGCGTCCCCAGCAGGTCGAGCAGACCGACGAGCGCGAGGAGCAGCACGGCCCGGACGAGGACGCGCGTGCGCACCTGCAGCGCCGGCAGGCCGTCGAGCGGCGTCCGGCCCCCCGAGACGATCGCGAGCGAGACCCCCGCGACGAGGGCGAACAGGATCGACGAGCGCCCGTGCGAGACCGCGAGCCAGTTCTCCGCCCCGGTGACCGGGTCCGTCGTGTACCCGACGTGCGCGGCGAACATCCCGAGGACCGCGAGCCCGCGGGCCACGTCGACACCGGTGATGCGCCCGGCACCGCCGAGCAGGAGGGCGGCGTGCCGTCGCGCGAACGTCGGTGCGGGGGCGGCCGGCGGGGCGACGGTCATGCGTGCGATTCTGCGCCCCGTTCGCCGTCCGTGCACACCGCCCAGAGTGTGAGAACGGGGTCGAGAAGGACGAACGCGCGCCCTACGGTGCGGGTATGACGGAAACCCCCACCAGCGGAGTCGGCACCAGCGGCGGCTCCCGAGGCGACGCCCCCACCGGGGCTGCCGGATCCAACCCCGCCAAGGAGTCCGAGTCCTACACGCACGGCCACCACGAGTCCGTGCTGCGCTCCCACCGGTGGCGCACCGCGGAGAACTCCGCCGGGTTCCTCCTGCCGCACCTGCGCGAGGACATGGACGTCCTCGACGTCGGCTGCGGGCCGGCGACCGTCACCGTCGACCTCGCCCAGCGCGTCCCGTCCGGCCGCGTCGTCGGCGTGGACGCCTCGGCGAAGGTCCTCGAGAGCGCGCGCGAGCTGGCCGCGCGGCGCAGCACCCCCAACATCACGTTCCAGCAGGCCAACGCCTACGAGCTGCCGTTCGCCGACGACACGTTCGACGTCGTCTACGCCCACCAGCTCCTGCAGCACCTGTCCGACCCGGTCGCTGCCCTGCGCGAGATGCGGCGCGTCACGAAGCCGGGCGGGCTCGTCGCCGTGCGCGACGCCGACTACGCCGCCATGACCTGGTACCCCGAGTCGCCCGGGCTCACCGAGTGGAACACGCTCTACCACGAGGTCACGCACACGTACGGGTTCGAGGCCGACGCCGGGCGCCGTCTCTTCGCGTGGGTCCAGGACGCCGGCTTCGACCCGGCCGGCATCGAGCCGTCGGCGAGCACGTGGTGCTACGCGACGCCCGAGGACCGCACCTGGTGGGGCGGGCTCTGGGCCGAGCGGTGCGTCGCCTCCAACTTCGCCGTGCAGGCCAAGGAGTCGGCGCTCGCGGACGACGTGGCGCTCGAGCAGCTCGCGCAGGACTGGCTGCGCTGGGCCGAGGAGCCGGCCGGCTGGTTCGCGGTGCTCAACGGCGAGGTGCTGGCCCGCGCGTGACGCCCGGCGCGCGTGACGCCCGGGTGAGGTGGGCTCGCGGCCGATAGCCTGTGCGCGTGCGCATCGCGAGATTCACCACCGGAGACGACCCCCGCTACGCCCTGGTCCAGCAGGAGGGCGACCGCACCTTCCTCGCGGTCCTCACCGGCGACCCGCTGTACATGCCCGTCACTCCGACGGGGGAGCGGATCGAATTGGGCGACGGCGTGCGCCTCCTCGCGCCGGTGATCCCGCGCTCGAAGGTGGTCGCCGTGGGCCGCAACTACGCCGACCACGCCCGCGAGATGGGCAACGAGGTGCCGCCGCGCCCCATGATCTTCTTGAAGCCCAACACCTCGGTGGTGGGCCCGGACGACCCGATCGTGCTGCCCGACTTCTCGCAGGAGGCGTCGTACGAGGCCGAGCTCGCCGTCGTCATCGGGCGGCTCGCGAAGGACGTCTCGCCCGACGCGGCGTCGGCGTACGTGCTCGGCTACACCGTCGCGAACGACGTCACCGCGCGCGACGCGCAGCGCACCGACGGCCAGTGGGCGCGCGCCAAGGGCTTCGACTCGGCGTGCCCGCTCGGGCCGTGGATCGACACGGACCTCGACCCCGAGGACGTCGCCGTGCGCAGCCGCGTCAACGGCGAGACCAAGCAGGACGGCCGCACGCGCGACATGGTGTTCGACGTCGCCTACCTCGTCTCCTACATCTCCGAGGCGATGACGCTCCTGCCGGGCGACGTCATCCTCACCGGCACGCCCGCCGGCGTCGGCCTCATCGACGCCGGCGACCGTGTCGAGTGCGAGGTCGAGGGCATCGGCGTGCTCAGCAACCCGGTCCTGCGCCGGGGCTGAGGCCGGGCGAGAGGCGTCCGGGCCGGGGGGAGCGGCCCGCGTCAGGCAACTAGGCTGGGCCGCGTGATCCCCGCACCTGGTTCCTCGCCCGTCCGTGTCCGCTTCTGCCCGTCCCCGACCGGGACGCCGCACGTGGGGCTGATCCGCACCGCGCTGTTCAACTGGGCGTACGCGCGGCACGTGGGCGGCACGTTCGTGTTCCGCATCGAGGACACCGACGCGGCGCGCGACAGCGAGGAGAGCTACCAGCAGCTCCTGGACGCGCTGCGCTGGCTCGGGCTCGACTGGGACGAGGGCGTCGAGGTCGGCGGGCCGCACGCCCCGTACCGGCAGTCGCAGCGCGCCGACCTGTACCAGGACGTGATCCGCCGGCTCGTCGAGGGCGGCCACGTCTACGAGTCGTTCTCGACGCCCGAGGAGGTCGACGCGCGCAACGCGGCGGCGGGCATCAAGACCAAGGGCTACGACAACTTCGACCGCGCGCTCACCGAGGAGCAGCGCGAGGCGTTCCGGGCCGAGGGCCGCGAGGCGGTGCTGCGCCTGCGCATGCCCGACGAGGACATCACCTTCACCGACCTCGTGCGCGGCGAGATCACGTTCAAGGCCGGGTCGGTCCCGGACTACGCGATCGTGCGCGCCAACGGTCAGCCGCTCTACACGCTCGTCAACCCGGTCGACGACGCGCTCATGGGCATCACGCACGTGCTGCGCGGCGAGGACCTGCTCTCCTCGACGCCGCGCCAGATCGCGCTGTACCGGGCGCTGCTGGAGATCGGCGTCGCGACGGTGATGCCGGAGTTCGGCCACCTGCCCTACGTCATGGGGGAGGCGAACAAGAAGCTCTCGAAGCGTGACCCCGAGTCGAACCTGTTCCTGCACCGCGAGCGCGGCTTCACGCCCGAGGGCCTGCTCAACTACCTCGCGCTGCTGGGCTGGTCCATCTCGCCCGACAACGACATCTTCTCGGTCACGGAGATGATCGAGGCGTTCGACGTGCACGACGTCCTGCCCAACCCCGCGCGCTTCGACCTCAAGAAGGCCGAGGCCATCAACGCGACGCACGTGCGGATGCTCGCGCCCGAGGACTTCCGCGACCGCCTCGTGCCGTACCTGCACGCGGGCGGCCTCGTGCCCGCGGACTCGTTCGCGGACCTCGAGCCGCGCCACCGCGAGCTGCTCACCGCGGCCGCGCCGCTCGTGCAGGAGCGCATGGTCCTGCTCGGCGAGTCCGTCGGGATGCTCGGCTTCCTCTTCACGGCCGACGACGCCCTGGAGGTCGACGAGGACGCGCGCAAGGGGCTCAAGGAGTCCGCACCGCAGGTGATCGACGCCGCGATCGCCGCGCTCACCCCGCTCGACGACTTCCGGACCGAGCCGATCCAGGACGCGCTGAACGCGGCGATCGTCGACGGGCTGGAGATCAAGCCGCGCCTCGCGTTCACGCCGCTGCGCGCTGCGGTGAGCGGGCGCCGCGTGTCGCCGCCGCTGTTCGAGTCGATGGAGCTGCTCGGCAAGGAGTCGACCCTCGCGCGCCTGCAGCGGCTGCGGGCCTCGCTGTGAGCGGGGCGGGCGCGGTGCCCGGCGCGGCGCCTCTCGAGGGGGTGCTGTTCGACGTCGACGACACGCTCGTCGACACGATGGCCGCGTTCGGGGCGGCGATCACCGCGGCGTCGCGCGTGTGGCTGCCGCACCTGCCCGAGGACCGGCACCCCGAGGTCCTCGCGCTGTGGCGGGCCGACCCGAACGGTCACTACCGCGCGTACACGCGCGGCGAGGTCGACTTCGACGCGCAGCGGATGGCGCGCGCCAACGAGCTCCAGGCGGCGTTCGGCGGCGAGCTGCTCGACGACGCCGCGTACGTGGACTGGAAGGACCTCTTCTGGGGCACGTTCGAGCAGTCGTGGACGGCGTTCGACGACTCCCGGCCTGTGCTCGACGCGCTCGCGTCCGCCGGCGTGCGGGTCGGGTCGCTGACGAACGCGCGCGTCGAGCTCCAGACGCGCAAGCTCGCCGCCGCTGGGTTGGAGGACGTGCCTCTGCTCGTCGGCGTCGACACGCTCGGCTTCGGCAAGCCCGACCCTCGTGTCTTCGCCGAGGCGTGCCGGCGGCTCGGCACCGACCCGGCGCGCACCGCCTACGTGGGCGACGAGCTCGACGTCGACGCCCGCGCCGCGCTCGCGGCCGGCCTCGTCGGCGTGTGGCTCGACCGCCCCGGCACGCGCCGCGGCGGTCCGCACCCGGAGGACCCGGACGCCGCCCGCGCGTCGGGCGTGCACGTGCTGCACGGCCTCGCGGACCTGGCCGCCGTCGTCGGCGTCGCCGCGCCCACCGGCGAGCCTGCCCCGACGCCGAGATAGAGCTTCCGGTCGCGAGGTAGAGCTCTGTGGCCTCTATCTCGCGACCGGAAGCTCTATCTCGCGTGCCCGGCTCGGCCGCGTCGCACGCGCTCAGGTGAGGAGCAGGACGCCGGCGAGCGCCGTCGTCGTCACGACGACGGCGGACAGCCCGCCGAGCGCGAGCGAGCGACGGCCCGTGCGCAGCAGGCGGGGGACGTCGACCCCGAGCCCGAGCGCGAACATCGCCGCGGTGAACGCGGCCGTCGTCACGAGCGCGGCCACGTCGATGACGACGGCGGGCAGCACTCCGGTCGAGCGCAGCGCCACGGCCACGAGGAACCCGACCACGAACCACGGGACCGGACCGACGCGCGCCCGCCCGCCGGCCGGTCGTGCGTCGTCCGCTCCCCGTCCCGCTCGCCCGTCTTCGCCCGCCCGCCGTGCCGCGACGAGGCCGGCGCCCGTCACGACGGGGGCGAGCAGTGCCACGCGGGCGAGCTTGGCGACCGTCGCCGTCGCGAGCGCGGCGCCCGAGATGGACCCCGCGGCGGTGACCACCTGCGCCACCTCCTGCACGCTCGCGCCGATCCACAGCCCTGCCCGGTCGTCGTCGAGGCCGATCAGCGTGGCGAGCCAGGGCAGGACGGCGATCGCGAGCGTGCCGTAGACCGTCACGAGCGCGAGCGCGGTCGCGACCGCGTCGTCGTCCTCGCGCACCTGCGCGGGCGTGCGCCCGGGCCGGGCGACGACGCCCTGCATCGCCGAGATCGCCGCCGCGCCGCAGATCGAGAACCCGGTGGCGACGAGCAACGCGGCCGTCCGCGGCACGCGCAGCACGCGCCCGAGCGCGAGGGTCGCGACGAACGTGACGGCGAGCGTCGTGGTGACCACGACGAGCCCGCGCCACCCGAGCGTGAGGACGTCGGGGAGGGACAGCTGGAGCCCGAGGAGGACCACGCCGGCGCGCAGCACGGTCGATGCGGTCCACGCGACGCCGGGGCGGACCGCGGCCGCCGCGGCCACCGTACGGGCGCCGCGGGCGCGCCCCAGGGCGAGCGAGCCCACCGCGGCACCCGCGACGAGCGCGACGACGAGCGGCGACACGGTCGGCACGAGCCGGGACATCAGCAGGAGCACGGCCGTGGCGAGCCCGGTCGCGACGAGCCCCGGCAGCAGGCGGGGCGTGGGGGCGGCGCCGTCCGGGGTCACGACGCCGGGCGCGGCGTGCACGGTCGGGCTCGGGTCCGTGGGCATGCTCCCACCCTGGGAGGCGCTGGGGGCGGTTCGGAAGGGCGAGGTGGCGAGTCCGCCATAGGATTCACCTATGGCTTCCGGATCCCGTGCCGCCAGGACGTCGCTCGGCACCCTCGAGCTGCTCGTCGCGACGGACTCGCACGGCTCGATCAGCGCGGCGGCGCGCGCCCTCGGCATCGCCCAGCCGACCGCCTCGGCGGGTTTGCGGGCGCTCGAGCGGCGCGTGGGTCACGAGCTGCTCGAGCGCACGACGCGCGGCGCCCGGCTCACCGAGACGGGCCGTGCGACCGCGGCGTGGGCGCGGGAGGTGATCGAGGCGTCCGACCGGTTCGAGCGGTCCGTCGCGTCACTGCGTGAGCGTCCCGTGGAGCGTACGCGCGTGGCGGCGAGCCTCACGGTCGCGGAGTACCTCGCCCCGCGCTGGCTCGCGCGGCTGGCGCTGTCCGGGCAGCCCGGCAGGGGAGGGCAGGCGGCGCCCGACGTCGAGCTCGTGGTGCGCAACTCGCGCGACGTCGCCGAGGCGGTCCTCGCGGGCGAGGTCGAGCTGGGCTTCGTGGAGAGCGCGACGCTGCGGCGGGGCCTGCGCAGCCGCACGATCGCGCACGACGAGCTCGTGGTCGTCGTCGGGCCCGGCCACCGCTGGGCCCGGCGCAGCGCGCTGCGCGTCGACGAGCTGCTGACGGGCGGTCTCGTCGTGCGCGAGCGCGGGTCGGGCACGCGCGAGACCCTCGAGCGCGGCCTCGCGGCCCTCGGCGCACGGCTGCCCGAGCACCTGCCGCACCTGGGGTCGACCGCCGCCCTCAAGACCGCGGTGCAGCACGGCGGCGCCGTGGCGGCGCTCTCCAGCCTGGCCGTCGCCGACGACGTGGCGCGTGGGGCGCTCGTGCGCCTCGCCGTGCCCGGTCTGGGGCTGGAGCGTCGGCTGCGCATGGTCTGGAAGGACGGGGCGGCCCTCTCCGCGGGCGCGCGGCGCATCGCCGCGGCGGCCGGCTCGACCGCCGGCTGACCGGGTGCCCGCCTCCGGCGGAGGGCCCGGTTGCCGGGAGCGACGCCCGCCCGGAGAGTGGGCCGATGCGCACCCTCGATCTCGGCACCCGTGTCCCTGCTTCCGTGATCGGCCTCGGGACCTGGCAGTTCGGCTCCCGCGAGTGGGGCTACGGCGACGACTTCGCGGACCGGCGCGCAGGGGACATCGTGCGGCGCGCGCTCGAGCTCGGGGTGACGTTCGTCGACACCGCGGAGCTCTACGGGTTCGGTCGCAGCGAGCGCATCCTCGGCGAGGCGCTGGGGGAGCGGCGCGAGGACGTGGTCGTCGCGACCAAGCTCTTCCCCGTCCTGCCCGTGGCCCCCGTCGTCGAGCAGCGCGCGGTCGCGTCGGCGGACCGGCT
The DNA here is from genome assembly GCF_042670945.1 of Cellulosimicrobium sp. NPDC057127. Classification (NCBI taxonomy): domain Bacteria; kingdom Bacillati; phylum Actinomycetota; class Actinomycetes; order Micrococcales; family Promicromonosporaceae; genus Cellulosimicrobium; species Cellulosimicrobium sp. NPDC057127. The sequence goes on along the minus strand of NZ_JBHUUP010000012.1, from coordinate 74,173 downwards.
CGGCGTGCGCCGGATCGACCTGTACCAGGTGCACCAGGCCAACCCGGTCGTGCGGGACGGCCCGACGATGCGCGGCATGGCGGCGCTGCGGCGCACCGGTCTCGTCGACCAGGTCGGCGTCTCGAACTACTCCCTCGAGCGCTGGCAGGCCGCCGAGCGTGCGCTCGGCGCCCCGGTGGTGAGCAACCAGGTCGAGTACTCGCTCGTGCGGCGCGCGCCCGAGGCGGACCTGCTTCCGTGGGCGCGCTCGCGGGGCCGGGTCGTCATCGCCTACAGCCCGCTCGGTCAGGGCGTGCTCTCGGGGCGATACACGCCCGACGACCGGCCGCGGGACACCGTGCGGCGTGCGAACCCGCTGTTCGCACCTGAGAACCTCGAGCGGATCGCGCCGTTGCTCGACACGCTGCGGCAGGTGGCCGACGCGCACGGCCTCACGCCGTCGCAGGCCGCGCTCGCCTGGGTGGTGGCCCGGCCGGGCGTGCTCGCGATCCCGGGGGCCTCGAGCGTCGAGCAGCTGGAGAAGAACGTGGAGGCGGGCACGGTGCGCCTCGCCGACGACGAGGTGGCGGCGCTCGACGCGGCGTCGGACGCCTTCGAGCCCGTCGGTGCGCCCGAGCGCGTGCGCGGAGCGGTGCGGCGCCGGCTGCGCGGCGCATTTGGTCCCCGTCCACGACTCCGGTAATGTTCTCGCCCGGTGAGACCTCCACGGAGCGCCTCACCGAGCACCGTGTCATCGGCCGTCGACCCTTCTGGATCGGCACCGGTGATACCACCATGGGGTATGGTGTAATTGGCAGCACGAGTGATTCTGGTTCACTTAGTCTAGGTTCGAGTCCTGGTACCCCAGCGATGAGCTCCGGCTCTGGAACGAGCGGTCAGAACGGCTCGGAACATGAGGTAGAGTTCTCACCGGTGAAACGGTCCCAGCGGATCGAGCAGCCACAGGCCCCCATCGTCTAGCGGCCTAGGACGTCGCCCTCTCACGGCGGTAACACGGGTTCAAATCCCGTTGGGGGTACATCGGAAAGGCCCGGTCATCACACGATGACCGGGCCTTTCGCGTGTCCCACAAGGCTCTTCGCGTGTCCCACAAAGCACGGGGTCGCCGTCCGGCATCGCCATCGCCGTCCGGCATCACCGGGGTGGTTCCGCGCGCCAGATGTGACGTCCGTCGCTACGCTCGCGAGCATGGTGCGACTCCTGATCCGCCTCGCCATCCTGCTGGTGTCGGCCGCCCTGGGACTCCTCGCCGCGTCGGCGCTCGTCGACGGGGTCGAGGTCACCGCGACGGGGTTCGTCGTGGTGGTCGGCGTCTTCACCGTCGCCCAGGCCGTGCTCTCACCCTTCATCGCCAAGACGGCAGCGCGCTACGCGCCCGCCTTCCTCGGCGGCATCGGCCTCGTGTCGACGTTCGTCGCGCTGCTCGTCGCCTCCCTCGTCGGAGACAGCCTGCGGATCACCGGGGGTGCCGTGCCCTGGATCCTCGCGACGCTCGTCGTGTGGCTCGTGACGGCGCTCGCCACCTTCCTCCTGCCGATGTTCTTCCTCAAGGAGAAGCTGGGCGACCGTCGTGGCGACGGGGACGGTCCGGCGGCCCGGGCGGCCCGGGGCTGAGCCCGTCCGGGGCGGGCGTCGCGGCCGGCTCCGCGGGTCGCGGCGCCACCCGCACGTACGGTGCGCGCTGCTCGTCCGAGACCTCCCACCCGCGCTCGTCGTCGTCCGCGGGGCGTGCGACCGGCAACGGCTGCGTCGGGCCGCTCGCCACCCGCGCGTCGTGCGGTGCCACGGACGGAGGCGGAGCCGACGGCGGGCCCGGGGCTGCCGGTGGCGCGGTCGGCGGGGGCGGGGGCACCGGGGGGACGGCCCCCGCCGGCGCAGGAACGGCACCGCGCGCGCGGGACGCGACGCCTGCCGGCCCGAAGAGCGTGTCGCAGATCTGGCGGTAGGTCGCCTCCGGGTGCGCGACCCAGTCGATCTGCCGCAGCGCCTGGTCCTGTCCCGCGGACTCGAGCAGGAACTGCCCGTACCCGAGGACGCGCCCGGCGGGGGAGCGCCCGTAGTTCATGTCGGTGACCTTGGTGAGCGGCATCATCGCCACCTTGTGCGTGATCAGCCCGTAGAGCAGCAGCAGGCGCTTGTCCGTGGCGACGAACCACTCGTTGCGCCACTCGAAGACCTTCCACACCAGCCGGGCGGCGACCAGCAGCCAGAGGCACCCGAGGGCCAGCACGGCGTCGCGCGCGCCCGCGCCGACCTGGACGCCGACCCAGACGACGGCGAGCAGCGCGGCGAGCGTCGTCGCGACCGGTTCGAGCAGCATGCCCCAGTGGTGGCGCGTCGCGACCACCACCCGCTCGCCGCTCAGCACGTAGCGGTCGAGCATCCGGCTGCGTGGCCGGCCACGGGCGGCGGCCACCGGGTCAGTCCAGGAGCGAGCTGAAGAACTGGCCGATGCTGCGGAACGCTCCGAGGACGACGTCCCAGACGCCCTCGAGGATGTCGGCGGCGCGTTCCGGGCTCGTCACGATCGCGTACAGCGCGAAGATCACCAGCGCCCAGATCAGGATCGCCTTCACCTTGGGATGCATCGGGGTCCTCCCGTGTCAGGGGTCGGGTCGGCAGTCGTCGCGCACCCCCTGCTCGGACCATGTGGGGCGGCCCGCACAGCATGACAGCATTCCGGGTGATTGTGACAGGGTCTGTCCCGTTTGTGTCACCCGCCGCGCCGGGCGGTGACGGGAGCCTGCGCGGTCCGGCCGGGCGGCGGCGGTGCGGCTCGCCCGGACCGCGACGAGCAGCCCTACTCGCCCGCGCGGCGCAGCACCTCGGTGAGCCGGTTGGCCGCGGCGACGACCGAGCCGGAGTGCAGGCGCCCCGGCTGGCGCGTGAGCCGCTCGACGGGCCCGGAGATCGACACCGCCGCGACGACGCGGCCCGAGGGCCCGCGCACGGGGGCGGAGACCGACGCGACCCCGAGCTCGCGCTCGGACACCGACTGGGCCCAGCCGCGCCGTCGGACGCCGGAGAGGATGGTCGCCGTGAACACGGCCTCGCGCAGCCCGCGGTGCAGGCGGTCGGGCTCCTCCCACGCGAGGAGGATCTGCGCGGCGGACCCGGCGCCCATCGTCAGCGTCGCGCCGACGGGGATGGAGTCGCGCAGACCCACGGGGCGCTCCGCCGCGGCGACGCAGATGCGGTGGTCACCCTGACGGCGGTAGAGCTGCGCGCTCTCGCCCGTGTGGTCGCGCAGGGCCGTGAGCACCGGGTTCGCGGCGGCCAGCAGGCGGTCCTCGCCGGCGGCCGTGGCGAGCTCGTTGAGGCGCGGCCCGAGGACGAAGCGACCCTGCATGTCGCGCGCGACCATGCGGTGGTGCTCGAGGGCGACGGCGAGGCGGTGCGCCGTCGGGCGGGCGAGACCCGTGGCCGTGACGAGCTGCGCCAGGGTGGCCGGTCCGGACTCCAGGGCGCCCAGGACCGAGGCGGCCTTGTCCAGCACGCCGACTCCGCTAGTATTGTCCATAGGTCGATATTGACGTCTCACGCAATGAGATGCAAGTCGACGGGGCACGGTCCAAGCGCTGGACGGTTCCCCGGAGCCGTGATCGAAGGGCGGACCATCGGTCCAGCGGCGCCCGTGCCCCCGCGGGAGACGCCGTGACACACGACGAGGAGTTGAGCAGCATGGCCGGCACGCTGGCGGAGAAGGTCTGGGACGCGCACCTGGTGCGCCGCGGCACCGACGGGTCGCCCGACCTCCTCTACATCGACCTCCACCTCGTGCACGAGGTCACGAGCCCGCAGGCGTTCGAGGGCCTGCGCCTCGCCGGGCGCCCGGTCCGCCGGCCCGACCTCACGATCGCGACCGAGGACCACAACACCCCGACGCTCGACATCGACCTGCCGATCGCGGACCTCACGAGCCGCACGCAGATCGACACGTTGCGCAACAACGCACGCGAGTTCGGCGTCCGGATCCACTCGCTCGGCGACGCGGACCAGGGCATCGTCCACCAGGTCGGCCCGCAGCTCGGCCTGACGATGCCCGGCCTGACGGTCGTGTGCGGCGACTCGCACACCTCGACGCACGGCGCGTTCGGCGCGCTCGCGTTCGGCATCGGCACGTCCGAGGTCGAGCACGTGCTCGCCACGCAGACGCTCCCGCTCGCGCCGTTCAAGACCATGGCGATCAACGTCGACGGCGCGCTGCCCCCGGGCGCCACGAGCAAGGACATCATCCTCGCGATCATCGCCAAGATCGGCACGGGCGGCGGGCAGGGCTACGTCCTGGAGTACCGCGGCGAGGCCATCCGGTCGCTCTCCATGGAGGCGCGGATGACGATCTGCAACATGTCGATCGAGGCCGGGGCGCGCGCCGGCATGATCGCCCCGGACGAGACGACCTTCGAGTACCTCAAGGGCCGTCCGCACGCGCCCGAGGGCGCCGACTGGGACGCCGCCGTCGAGTACTGGCGCACGCTGCGCTCGGATGACGACGCCGTGTTCGACACCGAGGTCACGCTCCGCGCATCCGACCTCGAGCCGTTCGTCACGTGGGGCACCAACCCGGGGCAGGGCCTGCCGATCTCGGCGACCGTGCCGGTGCCGTCGGAGATCGCCGACGAGAACGAGCGCGTCGCCGCCGAGCGCGCCGTGGAGTACATGGGCCTCACGCCCGGGCAGCCGCTGCGCGAGATCTCCGTCGACACGGTGTTCATCGGCTCGTGCACCAACGGCCGTATCGAGGACCTGCGGTCCGTGGCCAAGGTGCTGCAGGGCCGCCGCAAGGCCGACGACGTGCGCGTGCTGGTCGTCCCCGCCTCGGCGCGCGTGCGCCTGCAGGCCGAGGCCGAGGGCCTCGACGTGATCTTCAAGGAGTTCGGCGCCGAGTGGCGCAACGCCGGCTGCTCGATGTGCCTCGGCATGAACCCCGACCAGCTGCAGCCGGGGGAGCGCGCGGCCTCGACGTCGAACCGCAACTTCGAGGGCCGCCAGGGCAAGGGCGGGCGCACGCACCTCGTCTCGCCGCTCGTCGCGGCGGCCACGGCCATCCGCGGCACGCTCTCGTCCGTCTCGGACCTCGACCTGCCCGACGACGTCGACCTCACCTCGTTCGACGGCACCCCGCTCGCGCCGCTCGACCCGCGCGTCCTCGTGCAGGTCTGAGCCGACCGCCTCCGCCCGCGCCCGCCACCCCGAAGCCCCGAAGAAGGTCCCGCCATGGAGAAGTTCACGACCCACACCGGCGTCGGCGTCCCGCTGCGCCGCAGCAACGTGGACACCGACCAGATCATTCCCGCCGTCTACCTCAAGCGCGTCACCCGCACGGGCTTCGAGGACGCGCTGTTCGCGGCGTGGCGCGGCGACCCGACGTTCGTGCTCAACCAGGACGCCTACAAGACCGGATCGGTGCTCGTGGCGGGCCCGGACTTCGGCACCGGCTCGTCCCGCGAGCACGCGGTGTGGGCGCTCAAGGACTACGGGTTCCGCGTCGTCCTCGCGTCGCGCTTCGCCGACATCTTCCGCGGCAACTCGGGCAAGCAGGGCCTCGTCGCCGGCATCGTCGCGCAGGAGGACGTCGAGCTGCTGTGGAAGGTCCTGGAGACCAACCCGGGCACCGAGGTGACCGTCGACCTCGTCGCGCGCACCGCGTCCGCGCTCGACGTCACCGTGCCGTTCCAGATCGACGACTACACGCGGTGGCGCCTCATGGAGGGCCTCGACGACATCGGCCTGACCCTCCAGCAGGAGGACGCGATCGCGGCGTTCGAGGCGACGCGCGCGTCGTGGCGTCCGAAGACGCTGCCGGCGAAGACGCTGCCGAAGGTCGAGATCGAGGCGGCGCGCCCCGTCGGCTGAGTCAGCGCGGCGGGCCCTGACGGATCGCGTCGAGCAGGGAGGCCGGGGTCACGGTCCCGGGGTCCCACCGGGCCTCGACCCACCACGTGGCGCCCGCCGCGGCGAGGGCCGCGAGCCGGTCCGCCGCGGCCGCGCGGTCGGTCGGCAGCTCGCCCTGGAGCACGACGTCGAACGGCCGGTCCGCGAGGCCCAGCTCGCTGCGGCGTGCGGTGAGCCAGGCGACGAGGGCGGCGACGTCGTCGGGCGCCGGGACGTCCATGGCGCGGTCGCCGCGCAGCTGGACGACGATGCCGTCGTGGCACAGCGCCCGGTCGAGCGACCGGCGCGGAGGACGCTCGGCGTCCCACACCCCGACGGGCCACACCGGGACGCGCGGGCCCACGGCGGGGCGGTGGGCCGGCCGGGGGAGGAACTGCATCTCCGCCGTCTCCAGGCGCGTGCCGGTGAACGAGAACGGCTCGCCCGTCCAGGCGCGGTCGAGGAACGCGAGGGCGTCGTCGAGCTGCTCCGCGCGGTCGCGCAGCGGTTGCGGCTGGTCGGGGACCGCCGAGAACCCGCCGTCGTCGAGCACGCCCACGCCGACCGGCAGGACGAGGCGCCCGCCGGACAGGTGGTCGACGGTGAGCGCCTGCCGCACCACCTCCCACGGGCGTCGCCTCGGTAGCGCGAAGACCATCGCGCCGAGCGTCACGCGTCGCGTGCGCGCGGCGGCCGCCGCGAGCACCGACCACGGGTCCCACACACCGGGCATGCCGATGCTGATGGCGTCCCACGTGAAGTACCCGTCCCAGCCGTGCTCGTCGGCGGCGACGGCGAGGTCGAGCATCTCGGCCGCGGAGCCGAAGCTTCCCACGACCCCGACCTTCAGCACTGACCCCGCGCTCCCCGTCCCGATCCGCGTCGACGCGTCCATGCGAGCGACGCTAGGCGCGGCCACCGACAGTCACGGCGCCTCGGTGACGTCGAGCCGGACGAGGCGGCGGCGGTCGACGTCCGTCACGGTGAGGCGGTGCTCGTCGACGTCGACGTGGTCGCCGACGGCGGCGAGCCGACCGAGCTGCGCGACGACGTACCCGGCGACCGTCTCGTAGGGGCCGTCGGGCAGCTGCACGCCGGTGCGGCGGGCGAACTCCTCGATGGTCTGCCCGGCGTCGACGCTCGTCGTGCCGCCGTGGTCGCGCGCCGCCGACGGCTCGTCCGGGTCGTACTCGTCGCGGATGTCGCCCACGAGCTCCTCGACGAGGTCCTCGAGGGTGACGATGCCGTCGGTGCCGCCGTACTCGTCCACGACGACCGCGATGTGCACGCCCTCGCGGCGCATCCGCGACATCGCGGGCAGCACGGTGTTCGTCGCCGGCAGCTCGAGGATGGGGCGCACGACGTCGCGCACGCGCACCGGCTCGTCCGTCCCGGGGTGCGTCTCCGGGTGCTCGGGGCAGTCACGGCCCAGCAGGTCGCGCACGTGGAGGAACCCGAGGACGTCGTCGAAGTCGTCGCCCGTGACGGGGTAGCGCGAGTAGTGCCCGGTCGCCACCGTGCGCGCGGCCTCGGTGAGGGTGGTCTCGCCCGGCATGAAGGCGACCTCGCCACGGGGTGTCATGGCCTCGGCGAGCGACCGGTCGCCCGCCGCGAACACGTCGTCGAGGATCTGCCGCTCGTCCTCGGGCAGGGCCTCGTGCGCGACGACCATCTCACGCAGCTCCTCCTCGCTCATCTCCTCGCCGCGCGCCGACGGGTTCCCGCCGAGCAGCCGCACCACGGCGTCCGTGGAGCGGGACAGGAGCCAGATGACCGGGCGCATGAGCGTCGCGAAGCGGTCGAGCGGCGGTGCGACGACGAGCGCGACCCCTGCGGAACGCTGCAGCGCGATGCGCTTCGGCACGAGCTCGCCGAGCACGAGCGAGAGGTAGGCGACGAGCAGGGTGAGCGCGACGAGCGCGACGGTCGACGCGAGGGACTCGGGCAGCCCGATGCGCTCGAGCACGGGGGCGAGGTCGGGGGCGAGGGTCGAGGCGCCGTACGCGGCGGAGAAGAAGCCCGCGACGGTCACACCGATCTGGACGGCCGCGAGGAACCGGTTGGGGTCCCGGGCGACCGCCGCGACGCGTGCCCCGCGGGCCGACTGCCGCTCGAGCTGCGCGACCTGGCTCTCGCGCAGCGACACGAGCGCGATCTCGGTGCCGGCGAACACGCCTCCGACGACGACGAAGAGCAGGACGAGGCCGATGTTGGTCCAGGTGCCGGAGTCCATCGCTCCATCCAAGCAGCCGGGGACGCGTCCCGCGGGCCGAGCGCAGCTCAGGCGTGCGCGCGCCGGTGCTTGACGGTGTGGACGAGGTGCACGACGGCGACGACGACCGCGCCGACGACGACGCCGACGATCGCGGAGCCGAGGGTGTCGACCAGCCAGGCGAGCACGCCGCCCACGCCGGAGACCCCGTGGACGCCGTCCTCGAGGTGGTGCAGCAGGTCGTACGGCGCGTGCCAGCCGAGGTCGTAGACGCCCTGGAGGAGGATGTGCCCGCCGACCCACAGCATCGCGGCGATGCCGATGGTCGAGATGACGGCCATGACCTTGGGCATCGCGGTGACGAGGCCGCGGCCGAACGACTGCACCCAGCCGGTGCGCCGGCGCGCGAGGTGCAGGCCGATGTCGTCCATCTTCACGATGAGGGCGACGATCCCGTACACGACGGCGGTGATGAGGACGGCCACGACGGCGAGGATGATCGCGCGCGCCCAGAAGCCCTCCTCCGCGACCTCGTTCAGCGCGATGACCATGATCTCCGCGCTGAGGATGAAGTCCGTGCGCACGGCCGTCGACACCACGCGGTCCTCGTCGACGGCCTTCTTGGCCGCCGCGTCCTCGACGGCCGCGCCGTGCTTGCCCGAGACCGCCTCCCACAGCTTCTCGGCGCCCTCGAACGCGAGGTACGTGCCGCCGAGCATGAGCAGGGGCGTGAGCAGCCACGGCAGGAACTGGCTCAGCAGCAGCGCCGCCGGAAGGATGAACAGGAGCTTGTTGCGCAGCGACCCCGTCGCGATGCGCTTGATGATCGGCAGCTCCCGCTTCGCGGCCAGACCCTCGACGTACCGCGGCGTGACGGCCGTGTCGTCGATGACGACGCCGGTGGCCTTGACGCTCGCGCGCCCCGCAGCGGCGCCGATGTCGTCGACGGACGCCGCGGCGAGCTTGGCGAACGCGGCGATGTCGTCGAGGAGGGCGGCGAGTCCGACGGCCATGGGTGGTCTCCGTACGCGGGCCCGAGGTGCCGCGGGCGGGTCCGCTGGGTCGTGTCGGGACGCGGCCGGAGCATCGTATCCACCGTCTCGTCCGCTCGCGCCGCCGCGTCCGCGCGCCGTCTCAGCCGGCGGCCGCACGCGTCACCACGTTCACCAGCCGGGGCGCGCGCACGACGACGCGCACCACCGCGCGGCCCGCCGTCGCCCGGGCCACGACGGACAGGGCGAGCGAACGTTCGTGCAGCGTGGCGTCGTCGACGTCGGCGGGGACGACGACGCGGCCCCGGACCTTCCCGTCGACCTGCACGACGGCCTCGACCGTGTCGTCGACGAGCAGGTCGGGGTCGACGCGCGGCCAGCCCGCGTCCGCCACCGACGGCGCGTGCCCGAGCCGCTCCCACGCCTCCTCGGCGGTGTACGGCGCGAACATGCCGAGCAGCACCGCGACGACCTCGGCGGCCTCGCGCACGGCGGCGGCGTGCACGACGGCGTCCTCGTCGGGCGCGGGACCGTCGACCGCTGCGCGCCGCGCCGCCGTCACGAGCTCCATCAGGCGGGCCACGACGACGTTGAACCGCGTGCGCTCGAGGAACCCCTCGGCGTCGTGCACGGTGCGGTGCGTCGCGCGGCGCAGGGCGTGGGCGCGGGTGCCCGGCCGCGCCCGGGCCGCGGCGCGTGCGTCCGACGCCGGTCCGGCAGCGACCAGGTCGACGAGCCGCAGCACGCGGTCGCAGAACCGGCGCATCGCGGCGGGATCGACGTCCGCCCAGTCGACGTCGTCCTCCGGGGGACCGGAGAACACCATTGCGAGCCGCACGGCGTCGACACCCCAGCGGTCGAGCTGGGCACCCAGCTCCACGCCGTTGCCCAGCGACTTGCTCATCGCCCGCCCGCCGTTCAGCACCTGCCCCTGGTTGAGCAGCGTCGCGAACGGCTCGACGACGTCCACCCACCCCAGGTCGTGCAGCACCTTGGTGACGAACCGGCTGTAGAGCAGGTGCAGGATCGCGTGCTCGACCCCGCCGACGTACTCCGCGGCCGGCATCCAGCGGCGCGCGTCCTCGGGGCGGAAGGGGACGTCGTCGGCCGGGCCGTGCCCCCGGAGGAGCCGAGCGAGCAGTACCGCAGGAAGTACCAGGAGGAGTCGACGAACGTGTCGAGCGTGTCGGGGTCGCGCTCGGCGTCGGCGCCGCACCGCGGGCACGGCACGCGCCGCCACGCGTCGGCGGCGGGGGAGGCCAGCGGCGAGCGACCGCGGGGCAGCAGGTCGTCGCCCGCCAGGTCGGGCAGGCGCACGGGCAGCTCGTCGTCGGGCACGGGCACGACGCCGCACGCGCCGCAGTGCACGACCGGCACCGGGGCGCCCCAGTACCGCTGCCGGGACACCAGCCAGTCGCGCAGCCGGTACGACGTCGCCCGCTCGCCCTGGCCGTCCGCCTCCAGCCGGGCCACGGCGTGGTCGACGGACGGCCACGTCGCGCCGTCGCCCACGGGCAGGCCGTGAGCGCGGGCGAAGGCCGCGTCGCGCTCGTCGTGCGCGGGCACGCCCATGACGACGCCGGTGCCGTACCTGGGCAGCACGTAGTCCGCCGCCCACACGGGCAGCCGCACGCCCGTCACCGGGTGCTCCGCCCACGCGCCGAGGAACACGCCGCGGCCCGTCCCCGGGCCTGACCGCGCGATCTCGCCGGCGTCCAGGGCGTCGCGCCGCAGGGCGGCGAGCGCGTCGGCGCGGTCCGGCGTGCACAGCGCCGCGGCGACCGGGCTCTCCGGCGCGACGGCGAGGAACGTCGCGCCGGGCAGGGTCTCGGGCCGGGTCGTGAACACGGTGACGGGCTCGGGCGACTTGGTGGCCGGGGCGCCGTCGGACCCTGCGACGTCCGGTCCGGCGACGGTGAACCGGACGCGCGCGCCCTCGCTGCGCCCGATCCAGTGGCGCTGCATGGCGAGCACGCGATCGGGCCACGCACCCTCCAGCGCGGCCATGTCGTCGAGCAGGCTGTCCGCGTACGCGGTGACGCGCACGAACCACTGCGTGAGCTCGCGCTGCACGACGGGCGTGCCGCAGCGCTCGCACCGGCCGTCGACCACCTGCTCGTTGGCCAGGACGGTGCGGTCCTGCGGGCACCAGTTCACGGGCGCCGTCGCGCGGTAGGCGAGGTCGTGCTCCAGCAGCCGCAGGAACAGCCACTGCGTCCAGCGGTAGTACTCGGGCCGGTGCGTCTCGAGCCGGCGCGACCAGTCGAAGGAGACGCCGTACCGGCGCGCGGTCGCGGCCTGCGTCGCGATGTTGGTCTCGGTGAAGACGGCGGGGTTCTCGCCGCGGCGGATCGCGGCGTTCTCGGCGGGCAGGCCGAACGAGTCCCAGCCGATCGGGTTGAGCACGTCGTACCCCCGCAGGCGCCAGGACCGCGCGACGACGTCCTCGAGCGCGAAGACCTCGGCGTGGCCCATGTGCAGGTCGCCGGAGGGGTACGGGAACATCGTCAGCAGGTAGCGGCGTGGGCGCGTCCCGTCGTCGCGGGTGCGGAAGGTGTCGTGCTCGGACCAGTACCGCTGCCAGCGGTCCTCGACGTCGGCGGTCGACGGTCGGGTGGTCGGGTCCGCGTCGACGGCTCGGTAGACAGGGGTGTCGACACGGGTGCCGACGGGGGAGGGGTGTGCGGCGTCCACGGTGGGGCTCCTCGAGACGGTGGGCTTCGTCGTCGGGCACTCGCCGTGCGCTCACCGGGGATGGTCACCGGGACGCGCAGGCACCGCCGCGCTGAGCGTGCCCGCCCGGCGGGCTCAGCGCGGCCGGCGAAGGAGGAGCCGCAGGTGTCGCATCTCGGTCATCGTGGCGCGCCGAGGCGTGCGGGTCAAGGACTGCGGGCTGTTCGCGGGCCGGGGAGTGTGGCGGACGTCGCCCGCGTGCGCCGTCCGTGGCCGTGCACGCGCCAGTAGGCTTGCCATATGGCATCCCACTACGACGTCGTCGTCCTCGGTGCAGGTCCCGGTGGTTACGTGGCCGCGATCCGTGCAGCCCAGCTGGGCCTGCAGGTCGCGGTCGTGGAGGAGAAGTACTGGGGTGGGGTGTGCCTCAACGTGGGCTGCATCCCGTCCAAGGCGCTCCTGCGCAACGCCGAGCTCGCGCACCTCTTCACGCACGACGCGAAGACCTTCGGCATGTCCGGCGAGGTGTCCTTCGACTTCGGTGCGGCGTTCGACCGCTCGCGCCAGGTCGCGGAGGGCCGCGTCAAGGGCGTGCACTTCCTCATGAAGAAGAACAAGATCACCGAGTACGACGGGCGCGGCACGTTCCGCGACGCGAACACGCTCGACCTGAAGCTGTCCGACGGCTCGACGGACCAGGTCACGTTCGAGAACGTGATCATCGCGACCGGCTCCAAGGTGCGCCTGCTGCCGGGCGTCGAGCTGTCCGAGAACGTCGTGACGTACGAGAAGCAGATCCTCACGCGCGAGCTGCCGAAGTCGATCGCCATCGTCGGCGCCGGCGCGATCGGCATGGAGTTCGCCTACGTCATGAAGAACTACGGCGTGGACGTCACGATCATCGAGTTCCTCGACCGTGCGCTGCCGAACGAGGACGCGGACGTCTCCAAGGAGATCGCCAAGCAGTACAAGAAGCTCGGCGTCAACATCCTGACGTCGACCGCCGTCCAGACCGTGAAGGACGACGGCTCGTCCGTGACCGTCTCCTACAAGGGCGTCAAGGACGACAAGCCGGGCGAGCTCGTCGTCGACAAGGTCCTCATGGCCGTCGGCTTCGCGCCGAACGTCGAGAACTTCGGGCTCGAGAACACGGGCGTCGAGCTCACCGAGCGCGGCGCCATCGCGATCGACGACGTCATGCGCACCAACGTGCCGCACATCTACGCCATCGGCGACGTCACGGCGAAGCTCATGCTCGCGCACGTCGCGGAGGCGCAGGGCGTCGTCGCGGCCGAGACCATCGGCGGCGCCGAGACCCTCACGCTCGGCGACTACCGCATGATGCCGCGCGCCACGTTCTGCCAGCCCCAGGTCGCCAGCTTCGGCCTCACCGAGCAGCAGGCCAAGGACGAGGGCTACCAGGTCAAGGTCGCGACGTTCCCCTTCATGGCGAACGGCAAGGCCCACGGCCTCGGCGACCCCGTCGGCTTCGTCAAGCTCATCTCCGACGAGACCTACGGCGAGCTCCTCGGCGGCCACCTCATCGGCCCCGACGTCTCCGAGATGCTGCCCGAGCTCACCCTCGCGCAGAAGTGGGACCTCACCGTCCACGAGGTCGCCCGCAACGTGCACACGCACCCGACGCTGTCCGAGGCCGTCCAGGAGTCGATCCACGGCCTCGCGGGGCACATGATCAACTTCTGACCGATCGTTCGGTCGCGATCGACCTCAGCCGTGCCGAAGGGCCCGGACCTGCGAACCTCTGCCGGTCCGGGCCTTCTCGCGTCCTGAGGGCGCGATGGACGCCGAGGGGCTTCAGGGCTCCGACGAGGGCGCGTGGCCGCCCGGTCGACGTCGGTGAGTCACCCGCGGTCGTGCGGACGGCGGAAGGAGCCGCCGGTCGGATGGTGGACGCGCACCTCGCCGTCTCGCCAGTTCAGGGCGAAGCCCGCCGGGACGGGAGCCCACGGCTCCCAACCGCAGTCCTCGAACGCTCGACGGGCGATCCTGAGAGACCCGAGCGTCGCATCGCTGAACTCGGCACACGAGATCGTTCGAGTCGGTCGAGCGGAGCCGTGGAACTGGCTCTTCCGCAGTCCTGCGTCGCGAAGCACGCGGAGTGCGCTGGCAGGGCTCTCCGCCTGGACGGCGATCTCTGCCGTCCAGGAAGCCGCGCGACCGTCCTCCACCTCGTACACGTAGACCTGATCCACTCCGACAGGGTTCCACAGCGGCGGTCTGCGGACCGCTACGGCGGTCACGCCGTCCGGAGTGGTCCGCGCTGAGTCCGACGTGGGTACCCCGGACGACGGCCCGCGACATGATGAGATGGACCAGACTCGAACGAAGGAGACCCATGGCCCTGCCCGCCACGCCTACCCGCGAGTTCATCACCGGCCTGCCGAAGGCCGAGCTGCACCTGCACCTCGAGGGGACGCTGGAGCCGGAGCTCAAGCTGCGCCTCGCGGAGCGCAACGGCATCGACATCGGCCAGACGACGGTCGAGGAGGTGCGCGCGACGTACGAGTTCGACTCGCTCGCGAGCTTCCTCGCCGTGTACTACCCGGCGATGGAGGTGCTGCAGACGGCGGACGACTTCCACGAGCTCGCGGACGCGTACCTCGCGCGCGCCGCGGACGACGGCGTGAAGCACGTCGAGATGTTCTTCGACCCGCAGGCGCACACGTCGCGCGGCGTGCCGTTCGAGGCCGTCGTGACGGGCTACCACCGCGCGGCTGCCGAGGCGCCGGAGAAGCACGGCGTCGACGCGCACCTCGTCCTGTGCTTCCTGCGCGACATGTCGGCGGAGAGCGCCGCGGAGGCGCTCGAGGCGTCGGTGCCGTTCCGGGACAAGATCGTCGGTGTCGGGCTCGACTCCGACGAGCGCGGCAACCCGCCGGAGAAGTTCGCCGAGGTCTTCGACCGCGCCCGCGAGCTCGGCTACCGCCTGACGGCGCACTGCGACATCGACCAGGAGGGGAGCATCGACAACATCCGCACGGTGCTCGACCGCATCGGCGTCGACCGCGTCGACCACGGCACGAACGTCGTGGAGGACCCGGCGCTCGTCGACGTCGTGCGCGAGCGCGGCCTCGGGCTCACGTGCTGCCCGATCTCCAACTCGTTCGTCACCGACGACATGAAGGCCACGGAGATCGCCGGGCTCCTGCGCGACGGCGTCCGCGTGACGGTCAACTCCGACGACCCCGCGTACTTCGGCGGGTACGTCGCGGACAACTACGTCGCGCTCGCCGAGGCGGCCGACCTCACGACGGCCGAGGTCGTCCAGCTCGCCCGCAACTCGTTCGAGGCGTCGTGGCTGAGCGACGAGCAGCGCGCGGCCTACCTGGCCGACATCGACGGCTACGTGGCCGCGTACGAGGCGCAGTCGGCCTGACGGCCCGGCGCCGGCGCCACCGCGAGATAGAGGGATCCCCGCGAGATAGAGCCGTAAAGGCCTCTATCTCGCGGGGATCCCTCTATCTCGGCACCTGGGGTGTGCCGGCTGGGAGTCCGTCCGGCGTCAGGAGACGTAGTCGCTGTACGCGACGTCCTTCGTCTCCTTCGAGACGAGCAGCGCGACGAGCGTGATCACGGCCATGGCGGACAGGTACACGCCCACCAGGACGGTGGAGCCGTCCGCGAGGGTCCACAGCCACACCGCGATGAACGGTGCGACGGCCGCGCCGAGGATGGACGAGACGTTGTACGCCACCGCGGAGCCCGTGTACCGCACGTTCGCGGGGAACAGCTCGGGCAGCACCGCGGCCATCGGCCCGAACGTCAGGCCCATGAGCGAGAACCCGACGACGAGCAGCGCCATGACGCCGACCGTCCCCCCGGAGAACAGCGGCACGAACAGCGCGCCGAAGACCGCGATGGCGACGGTCGTCCAGAGCAGGTGGCGGCGTCGGCCGAACCGCTCCGCCATCGGGCCCGACGCGAGCGTGAACCCGCCGAAGAACACGACGCCGACGATGAGCATGATGAGGAAGTCCGTGCGCTCGTACCCGAGGCCGGCGGGCGACGCGTCGTCGGCGGCCGTCCCGTACGTCAGCGTGAACGTCGTCATGAGGTAGAACAGCACGTACGTGGCGAGCATGATGAACGTGCCCGAGACGATCTGGCGCCACGAGACGCGGAACACGCGGGCGACCGGCACCTTGGCGACGGCCTCGGCCTCGACGACCTTCTGGAACGCGGGCGTCTCGATGAGCCTCAGGCGCACCCACAGGCCGACGATGACGAGCACGGCGCTCGCGAGGAACGGCACGCGCCAGCCCCAGGCCTGGAACTGCGCGGCGTCGAGCGTCTCCGCGAGGACGAGGAACACGGTGTTGGCGAGGATGAAGCCGATCGGCGCACCGAGCTGCGGGAACGTGCCCCACACGGCGCGCTTGCCCTCCGGGGCGTTCTCCGTCGCGAGCAGCGCCGCGCCGGACCACTCGCCGCCGAGCCCGAGGCCCTGGCAGAAGCGCATGAGGACGAGCAGCGCGGGGGAGAGGATCGCCCAGCCGGGCGTGCTCGACGGCGGCAGCACGCCGATGAGGAACGTGGCCACGCCCATGGTGAGCAGCGAGGCGACGAGCGTGCCCTTGCGGCCGACGCGGTCGCCGAAGTGGCCGAACAGCACGGAGCCGACCGGGCGGGCGACGAACGCGACGCCGAAGACCGCGAACGACTGCAGGAGCGCGTACGTCGGGTCCTCGCTGGCGAAGAAGACGGTGGGGAACACGAGCACGGCGGCGGTGGCGTACGCGTAGAAGTCGTAGAACTCGATCGACGTGCCGATGAGGCTGGCGAAGATCACGCGGCCGCGAGAGTTGCTCGGGGCAACTGGCGGTGCGGAGGTGTCGGTCGTGGTGGTCACGGGGGTCTCCTGCAAGACACGGCGGAACGGAGGCGTACCGATGGGTACGCTGCGACCGACGGTAGCCGCGCTTCTCGCATGCCGAACTGCACGTCTCACGATCCGATCACGACGTGGTGCGTCGTGCGCCGTCCCACCCGCGCCGCGTCCGCGCCGGTGGGGCCGCCGATCTGCGCCGTACCGGGCGCGACGCGCGCCAGCGCCCCGCGACACCTCCACCGGTCCTCCACCCGCAGAGGGGCCGTGGCGCGCCGGGAGGTGAATAATCCTCGGGTGCCGCGCGTTGGCCTCACCGGACCGACACGGCGCACCGCGCCCGGAACCACGGGCCGGTCCATCGGCTCCACACCACCCGGCATCTGCGAGAGGGCACCTGAGCTCATGAACGACGTGCTGTACGTGAACGGCGGAACCCCGCTCGAGGGGACGATCACCGTGCGCGGCGCGAAGAACTTCGTGTCCAAGGCGATGGTGGCGTCGCTGCTGGGCGAGTCGCCGAGCGTGCTGCGCAACGTCCCGCAGATCCGCGACGTCGGCGTCGTGACCGGGCTGCTCGAGCTGCACGGGGTCGCGGTCGAGGCCGACCCGGAGGCCGGGATCCTCGAGCTCGACCCCTCGAACGTCGAGTCCGCGCACGTCGCCGACATCGACGCGCACGCCGGGTCGAGCCGCATCCCGATCCTCTTCTGCGGCCCGCTGCTGCACCGTCTCGGCGAGGCGTTCATCCCGGACCTCGGCGGCTGCCGCATCGGCGACCGGCCGATCAACTACCACCTCGACATCCTGCGCCAGTTCGGCGCCGTCGTGGACAAGCGCGAGAACGGCATCCACATCCGCGCCCCGCGCCGGCTCCAGGGCACGAAGATCGAGCTGCCCTACCCGTCGGTGGGCGCGACCGAGCAGCTGCTCCTGACCGCCGTGCGCGCCGAGGGCATCACCGAGCTGTCGAACGCCGCGATCGAGCCCGAGATCATGGACCTCATCGCCGTCCTGCAGAAGATGGGCGCGATCATCTCGGTCGACACCGACCGCGTGATCCGCATCGAGGGCGTCGACCGCCTCGAGGGCTACACCCACACCGCGCTCGGCGACCGCATCGAGGCGGCGTCCTGGGCGTCGGCCGCCCTCGCGACCGGCGGCGACATCATGGTCAAGGGCGCGACGCAGCCCGAGATGATGACCTTCCTCAACACGTTCCGGAAGGTCGGCGGGCGCTTCGACGTCCAGGACGACGGCATCCGCTTCTGGCACCCGGGCGGCGACCTCACGCCGATCGTCCTCGAGACGGACGTGCACCCCGGCTTCATGACGGACTGGCAGCAGCCGCTCGTCGTCGCGCTCACGCAGGCCAAGGGCCTGTCGATCGTCCACGAGACGGTCTACGAGAACCGCTTCGGCTTCACCGACGCGCTGCGCGGCATGGGCGCGACCATCCAGGTCTACAAGGAGTGCCTGGGCGGGCGCGACTGCCGGTTCGGCCAGCGCAACTTCCACCACTCCGCCGTCGTCTCCGGCCCGACGCCGCTCGAGGCCGCCGACATCGAGGTCCCCGACCTGCGCGGCGGCTTCTCCCACCTCATCGCCGCCCTCGCGGCGAAGGGCACCTCCACGGTGCGCGGCATCAGTCTCATCGACCGCGGCTACGAGAACTTCCAGGACAAGCTCACCGCGCTCGGCGCCGACGTCTCGCGCGGCTGACGTCTCCCGCGGCTGACCTGGACCGCCGCGGATCGCCCACCCTCATGACGCGTGTCACGGGGGTGGGCGCCCGCGCCGTGACAGGCTGACGTCGTGAGTCCCTCGCGCACGTTCCTCGAGTCGTGGACGCGCCGGTCCGCGCCCGCACGGTTCGACGCGTACACGCGCTGGTCGCTGTACCTCCTGTCGGCGTTCGAGCCGTTCGTCGCGCTGTTCGTCGTCGGGGCGGACCCGGGCTTCTCCCGATCGACCGTCGCGCCGTGGCTGCTCCTCACCCTCGTGCACACCGTCGCGTGCGTCGTCGTGCTGCGCCGAGGGGTCGACCGCTTCCTCGGCGGGCCGCGGGTCCCGCGCTGGCAGCTCTGGGTGCTCGCGGTGCTCTCGGTCGCCGTCGCGGTGCTCGCGCTGCCGACGTTCCCCATGGACGGCCCCGACGGCGTCGCCGGCAGCGGGCGCTTCTGGGCCCTGATCCTGGGCCCGGGGTACGGCGTGCTCGCGGTGACCCCGCTCGTCACGTACCGCTGGCTCGCGCTCGTCGCGTTCGTGCTCGCCGTCGGGATCGGGTGCTCCGTGTGGATCGGGACGGGCCCCGTCACGGCGACGACCGCCGGGATGGCGGTCGGCCTCTTCCTGTCCTTCGCCCTCATGCTGGTCGCGCTGTTCGGCTCGTACCGCGCCTCGATCTGGATGCTCGGCGTCGTCTGGGAGCAGGAGCGCAGCCGCGTCCTGCACGCGCGCCTCGCCGTCGCCGAGGAACGGCTGCGGTTCTCGCGCGACCTGCACGACGTCTTCGGCCGCACGCTGTCCGTCGTCGCGGTCAAGAGCGAGCTCGCCGCCGAGCTCGCGGCCCGCGGCCGGCCCGGGGCCGAGGAGCAGATGATCGAGGTGCGCCGCATCGCCCAGGACGCCCTGCGCGAGGTGCGCGCCGTCGTCGCCGGGTACCGCACCGCCGACCTCGCCGCGGAGCTCGCCGGGGCGCGGTCCGTGCTGCGCTCCGCCGGCGTGGAGACGGTCGTCCACGGCGACGAGACGCCGGTCGGTCCCGCGGCCCAGGAGGCGCTCGCGTGGGTCGTGCGGGAGGGCGTCACCAACGTCGTGCGGCACTCCACCGCGTCGTCGTGCACCATCACGCTCCACCACGACGGCCGCGAGAGCGTCCTCGAGCTCGTCAACGACGGCGTCCCGCCCGGCACGCGCTCCGGCCGGGGATCCGGCCTGCTGGGCCTGGCCGAGCGCCTCGACGGCGCGGGCGGATCGCTCGACACGTGGGCCGAGGCAGGCCGGTTCGGCCTGGTGGCCCGCGTGCCCGACGAGACGCTGTCCCTGCCCCCCGCCCGCACCATCGGAAGGACCACCGGCGCGTGATCCGCATCCTGCTCGCCGACGACGAGAACCTCATCCGCGACGCCGTCGCGTCCCTGCTCGCGCTCGAGGACGACCTCGACGTCGTCGCCCAGGCCGCGTCCGGGCCGGAGGCCGTCGCCGCCGCGCTCAAGCTGCGCCCCGACGTCGCGGTGCTCGACCTGCAGATGCCCGGCCTCGACGGTGTCGAGGTCGCCGAGCGGCTCGCGGCCGGGCTGCCCGGCTGCGGCGTGGTCGTCGTCACGAGCCACGGGCGCCCCGGCTACCTCAAGCGTGCGCTCGAGGCCGGTGCGCGCGGGTTCCTGCCCAAGACCGTGTCCTCGCGCGTGCTCGCCGACGTCGTGCGCCAGGTCCACGGCGGCGGTCGCTACGTCGACCCCGAGCTCGCCGCCGAGGCGATCGCGGCCGGCGCGAGCCCGCTCACCGCGCGCGAGGCCGACGTGCTCGAGCTCGCGGCCGGTGGTGCGCCCGTCGAGGAGATCGCGACCCGAGCCCACCTCGCGCCCGGCACGGTCCGCAACTACCTGTCGTCCGCCGCGGCCAAGCTCGGCGCCGCCAACCGGCACGAGGCGGCGCACGTGGCCCGCCGGCACGGCTGGATCTGAGCCGCCCGCGCAGCGGACGGGCGAGCCCGTCCGACCCGGCGGGTAGGCTCGGTGCTCGTGCCGAGCCTGCCCCCCACGCCGCGCGCCTACCGCGTCCTCGCGTCCTTCCTGCGCCCGCTCCTGTTCCTCATCACGCGCCGGGACTGGCAGGGTGCCGAGCACCTGCCGCAGCGCGGGTTCATCGCGGCGGCGAACCACGTGACCGAGGTCGACCCCGTGACGCTCGCCCACTTCCTGTACGACCAGGGGCGGGCGCCGAAGATCACGGCGAAGGCGTCGCTGTGGAAGGTCCCCGTGCTCGGTGCCGCGCTGTCGCGCACCGGCATGATCCCCGTGCACCGCGGCACCGGCGGCGCCGCGCAGGCGCTCGTCGACTCCACCGCCCGCCTGGACGAGGGGGAGTGCGTCGTGTTCTTCCCCGAGGGCACGCTCACGCGCGACCCCGACGGCTGGCCGATGGTCGGCAAGACGGGCGTGGCGCGCCTCGCGCTCACGAGCCGCGCGCCCGTCGTCCCGATCGGTCAGTGGGGAGCGCACCGGCTCCTCGCCCCGTACGGCAAGGTGTTCAAGCCGTTCCCGCCGAAGCACGTCGCCGTCCACGCCGGCCCGCCCGTCGACCTCACGGACCTGTACGACCGCCCCCTCGACGGCGCGACGCTGCGCGAGGCGACCGAGCGCATCATGGCGGCCATCACCGACCAGGTCGAGCAGATCCGCGGCGAGAAGGCGCCCGCCGAGCGGTTCGACATGCGCAAGCACCCCGGCTCGGAGCGCCGGCGGTGACGGGCACCGGGACGGGCACGGGGCACCCCGTGGCGCACGACACGGCGCCCGACGAGCGCGTGGTGGCCGCCGTCCTCGGCTCCGGCAGCTGGGGCACGACCTTCGCGGCCGTCCTCGCCGACGCCGGCTGCGAGGTGCGCCTGTGGGGCCGTGACGCCGAGGTGGCCGAGCAGATCACGACGCGGCGCCGCAACGACAAGCGTCTGTCCGGCATCGAGCTGCCCGCCGGCATCGCCGCCACGACCGACGCCGCGCAGGCGCTCGCCGGCGCCGGCCTCGTCGTCGTCGCGATCCCGTCCCAGGTGGCCCGGGCCACCCTCGAGCAGCTGCGCCCCCACGTCGAGCCCGGCGCGGTCGCCGTCTCGCTCATGAAGGGCGTCGAGCTCAGCACCGACCGGCGCATGAGCGAGGTCGTCGCGGAGGCCCTCGACCTGCCGGCGGGGCGCGTCGCCGTCGTCTCCGGTCCCAACCTGGCGCGCGAGATCGCCCACCGGCAGCCGACCGCGACGGTCGTCTCGTGCGTCGACGAGGACGTCGCGCGGTACGTGGCGCGCGCGTGCTCGTCCGCCTACTTCCGCCCGTACACGAACCAGGACGTCGTGGGCGTCGAGCTGTGCGGCGCGGTGAAGAACGTCATCGCGCTCGCGGTCGGCATCGCGCAGGGGCGCGGCTTCGGCTACAACACGACCGCGACCGTCATCACCCGCGGGCTCGTCGAGATCACGCGCCTCGGCCTCGCGCTCGGCGCCGACGCCGAGACGTTCCCCGGCCTGGCCGGCCTCGGAGACCTCGTCGCCACCTGCTCGTCGCCCCTGTCGCGCAACCACACGCTCGGCAAGCACGTGGGCCAGGGCATGTCGCTCGACGAGGCGGTCGCCGCCACGGGCGGCACGGCGGAGGGCGTGAAGTCGTGCCGGTCGGTGCTCGAGCTCGCGCAGTCCGTCGGTGTCGAGATGCCCATCACGGCCGGCGTCGTCGCCGTCCTCCACGAGGGCATGCCCGTCGACGAGATGGCGCGCGGCCTGCTGTCGCGACCGCAGAAGGCCGAGGGGCTCTCCGCCGAGCGGTGAGCCCCTCGGGCCGGTGGTCCGTCAGTCCACGTGGCGCACGTCGACGACCACGCGCGCCGGGTCCTCCAGGAGGAAGGCGCGGAACGGGCGAGGCTCGTCGTCGACACCGATGAAGGCCTGCGTGTAGCCCTCGAAGACGCCGCGCAGGAGCACCTCCTCGATCTCCCCGTCCTCCACCTCGACCGGGTTCGGCTCGGAGTACTCCTCCACGCCGGTGTCCATCGGGTAGCCCGAGCCGGAGATCATGACCTGGAGGTACGCGTCGCCGTCCATCTCGATGGCGGTGCCCTTGCCGTCCTCGACCGGCTGGTCGACGTACTCGACGCGCCAGCCGGGCGCACCCTCGCCGTCCATCTCGAAGACGACGCGGTCGTAGTCCTCGTGGTGCCCGACGCGGATGTCGGTCACCGTGAGCATCGCGGCCTCCGACGGCTCCCTCGTGTCGGGCTCGGTGTTCGCCGGGAACGGGACGGACGGCTCCTCGGACTCGTCCGCCGGCGCCGACGGCTCCTCGGTGGGCGAGGCCGTGTCGTCGTCCGTCGGGGAGGGCGACACGGTCTCCGTCTCCGTGGCGGTCTCCGTGACGGTCTCGTCGTCGCCCGCGCCGTCCGACGCGCAGCCCGCCAGCGCGAGGGCGAGGGACAGCGGCACCGCCCACAGGGCGGGTACCCGTCGGGCCTGGGTCGTCGTCCGGGTGTGGTGAGCCATGCCCCGATCGTAGGGACGGCGCACCGTGGCCGCCCGCAGGCCCGGCCACGGGCGTGTCTCGGTCCTGTCTCGATCCGGTCTCGGCAGTGCGCGGGTCGTCAGCGCGCGGGGGTTCGCAGCGCCTGGTCGAGGTCGCGCCACAGGTCCTCGACGTCCTCGATGCCGACCGAGAGCCGCAGCAGGTCCTCGGGGACGGTCGCCGACTCCGTCGCGAAGCGGCGACGGCGCTCCAGGCTCGACTCGACGCCGCCCAGGCTCGTCGCCGGCACCCACAGGCGCACGGCCGCCACCACGGCGTCCGCGGCGCCGGGGCCGCCGACCGGTCGCAGGCCGAGGATCGAGCCGAACCCGGTCATGAGGCGCGCGGCGCGCTCGTGCCCCGGGTCGTCGGGCAGGCTCGGGTGGCGCACCTCGGCGACACCCGGGTGCGCGGCGAGGCGGCGCGCGAGCTCCGCGGCGGTCGCCTGGGAGCGCTCGACCCGCAGCGCGAGCGTGCGCAGGCCGCGCAGCGCGAGCCACACCTCGAACGGCCCCGGGATGGCGCCGTGCAGCGTGCGGTACGCCCGCACCTCCTGCGCGAGCTCGTCCGTCGAGGCGACGACGGCGCCCAGCACGACGTCCGAGTGCCCGGCCAGGTACTTGGTCACCGAGTGCACGACGAGGTCCGCGCCGTGGTCCAGGGGGCGCTGGCCGAGCGGCGTCGCGAACGTGTTGTCGACCGCCGTCAGCACGCCCCGCTCGCGCGCGGCCGCGAGGAGCACCGGCAGGTCCGCGACCTCGAGCATGGGGTTGGTCGGCGACTCCAGCAGCAGCAGGGACGCACCGTCGAGCGCGGCGACGACCTGCTCGGTGTCCGCCACGTCCACGCGCACCACCGTGACGCCGGCGCGCCGCGCGAGGTCGTCCGCGAACCCGAGCGTCACCTGGTACGCGTGGCGCGGCACGACGACGGTCCCGCCCGCGGGCACGAACGCGAAGACGGATGCGATCGCCGCCATCCCGGAGGAGAACACGACCGCCGGACGGTCGGCGCCCTCGAGCGCGGCGAGCGCCTCCTCGAACGGGTGCCACGTCTCGGTGTCCATGCGCGCGTAGAGCAGCTCGCCCGGCCCCTGCACGCCCTGGGAGACGTACGTCGACGACATGACGATGGGCGGGTTGACCGGCCCGCCCTGCGTGCGCTCCGGGCGACCGGCCGCGACGACGACGGTCGCGGGAGACAGGTCGGCGCCGTGCGTGGGGTGGGCGGCGTCGGGCAGGTCGTGCTGGGTCATGGCGGCAGGCTACGCCGCCGTGGCGGTCGGGTGTCCCGGGCGACCGCTCCCCGGCGACGAGCAGGCGGCCTGCCCGGTCGGTCGGGCCGGGGTCTACTCGAGCGGGCCGAGGAGCGACTGGGCGACGGTCGAGTGGGCCGACTCGTCGTCGGACGGGTGGAAGATGCCCGCGAGCACGTCGCGGTACAGCCGGCCGAGCTCGTTGCCGGAGAAGTAGCTGGAGCCCCCGGCGACGCGCACCGCCTGGTCGACGACCGTCTTCGCCGTCTCGGTCGCGCGGACCTTCAGGCCGGCCGTCGCGCGGAACCAGCCGGCGCCGCGGTCGACGAGCGCGTCGATCTCGCCGGCCGCCGTGTCGAGCTGCGGCCAGATCCCGTCGAGCGCGAGGGCCGCGTCGGCCAGCCGCCAGCGGATGTCGGGGTCCTGCGACAGCGGTGCGCCGTCGTTCTTCATCGACGTGCGGCGGCGGGCCGCGGCGACGGCGAGCTCGAGCGCGCGGTCGGCGATGCCCGTGTAGACCGAGGCGAGGAGAATCTCGAACGTCGTGAAGATGCCCAGGACGAGGGGGTCGAGCGTCGGTCCCGGCGTGAGCCGCCGCACCACGCGGTCGGAAGGGGCGGGAGCACCGTCGAGGACCGTCGAGCACGACTGTGACGCGCGCATGCCCATCGTGTCCCAGTCGTCCTTCACCTCGACCCCGCCGCCGTCCCGGGTGACGAACGCGTGCACGAGGCGGGGCGCGTCGTCGGACACCGTGTCGAGGCCCAGCACGCCGAGGCGCGTCCAGCCGGGGGAGTTCGACGTGAAGATCTTGCGGCCGTGGAACGTGTACCCGCCGGAGCCGTCCGGCCGGGCCTCGGTGCGCGAGCCGAGCAGGACGAGGTCGTTGCCCGCCTCGGAGTACCCGAACCCGAACACCTCGCCGCGGCCCGCCTCCTCGAGCAGCCAGTCCAGCGAGGAGTCCCCGCGCTCGTGCAGGTAGCGCGCGACGCCCGTCCACACGTGGTGCATGTTCACCGCGAGCGCCGTCGCGGGCGCCGCACCGGCGAGGCGCGCCTGCTCGCGCGCCGTCTCCCGCAGGCCGAGGCCCGCCCCGCCGAACGACTCGGGGACGAGCGCGCGCAGGTACCCGGCCTCGCTGAGGTCCGCCATGTCGTCGTCGAACCACGTGTTCTCGCGGTCGTGACGGGCGGCACGGGACCGGACGGTCTCGAGGAGGTCGTCGCCGAGGAGGGTGCGCGGGGCGGGGAAGGGGACGGGCGTGGGCATGGCCTGCCTCCGGGTCGAGTCGGGTCGGGTCGGGCAACAGGAGAGGGGCCCGGCGACGTGCCGCCGGGCCCCTCCACCGTACGCCGACGGCCGAGGTCAGCCCCCTGCCGTGGGTGCGTGCTCGCCCGGCCGGCCTCCGAGGTAGAGGTCGGAGAGCTGGGGGTCGGCGAGCAGCTCGGGCGCCGGGCCCGAGATGTGGACGCGGCCGAGGTCGAGGACGCACCCCACGTCCGCGGTCTCGAGGGCGCGCCGCGCGTTCTGCTCGACGAGCAGCACCGCGACGCCCGCGTCGCGCATGCGCACGACCTGCTCGAACACCGTCGCCGTCGTCTTGGGGTCGAGGCCCATGGACGGCTCGTCGAGGAGCACCACGCGCGGGCTCACCATGAGCGACCGCGCGAACTCGACCTGCTTCTGCTGCCCGCCGGACAGCAGGCCGGCGAGCTGCTTCCACCGCTCGCCGACGATCGGGAACAGCTCCTGCACGAACTGCACGCGCTCGGCGACCTGCTGCTTGTCGCGGAGCGTGTACGCGCCGAGCAGCACGTTCTCCGCGACGGTCATCTCGCGGAACACGCTGTGGCCCTGGAGCACGTGCGCGAGGCCCGACGACAGCATCTCCTGCGGTCCCTGGCCCGTGACGTCCTGGCCGTCGACGAGGATGCGGCCCGCCCGCGGCTTGAGCAGCCCGGACGCGACCTTGAGCACCGTCGACTTCCCGGCGCCGTTCGGCCCGACGAGGCACACGACCGTCGAGGCCGGGACCTTGATCGTCAGCCCGCGCAGCACGAGCGCCGCCCGGCCGTAGCCGGCCTCGACGTCCTCGAGCTCGAGGAGGTACTTCTGCTCAGACACCAAGGTAGGCCTCCAGGACTCGCGGGTCGGACTGCACCACCGAGGGCGGTCCCTCGGCGATGGGGCGTCCCCGGTCGAACACGACGACGTGGTGGGACAGGCTCATGACCATGTCCATGTTGTGCTCGACGACGAGGAACGTGCGCCCCTCGGCGTTGAGCTCCTGCACGAGGGTCCCGATGCGCCCGATGAGCGCGGGGTTCACTCCGCCTGCGGGTTCGTCGAGCATGATCGTGTCCGGGTCGCCCATGAGCACGCCCGCGAGCTCGAGGAGCTTCTGCTGCCCGTAGGAGAGGTTGCGGGCCTCGGCGTTCTCCAGGTGGTCGATGCCGACGCGCACGAGCAGCGCGCGCGCCTTGTCGATCTCCTCGGCGTTGCGCGCACCCGCCAGGAGCTCGCGCACGGACCTGCTCCGGACGGCCACGAGCATGTTCTCGAGCACCGTCATGCGCGGGAAGACGCGGCACAGCTGGAAGCTGCGCCCGATCCCGGCGCGCGCGATGCGGTGCGGCGCCCTGCGCGTGATGTCCGCGCCGCGGAACGTCACGGTGCCGGAGTCGGGCTTGATCATGCCCGTGACGCAGTTGAAGAACGTCGTCTTGCCCGAGCCGTTCGGCCCGATGAGCGCGTTGATCTTGCCCTCGTGGAACGTGACCGTCGCGTCCCGGACGGCGTGGACGCCGCCGAACGACTTGGTGAGCCCGACGGTCTCGAGGTTCCGGGTCGTCGGGGGTGCGGTCGTGGTCGTCATCGGTCGTCGTCCTCTCCCGTGACCTCGGTGGTCGTGTCCCCGCCCGACGCCGCGCGGTTGCGCTCGAGGAGCTCGGCCGCCGTCATCTCGCGGATCGAGGAGTCCTGCGGCCCGAAGCGGCGCACGAGGGACTGCGCGGCGGGGATGATCCCGTCCGGCATGAACAGCACGACGACGCCGAGCAGCAGCGCGGTCGCGACGAGGTGGAGCTGGGTGTCGCCGAACTCGAGCTTGAAGTACTCCAGCCCCGTGCCGACGATGACCGCGCCGAGGAGCGGGCCGAACAGGTGCCGGACGCCGCCCAGCAGCGCCATGAGCACCATGTAGGCGCCGAGCAGGATCGAGAACTGGAAGATCGGGTCCAGGTCGCCGAACCACAGGGCGTACATGCCGCCGGCCAGGCCGGTGAACGTGGCGGACACGACGTACGCGACGAGCTTGTAGTCGCGCGTCGGGACGCCGAGGGCCTGCGCCTTGTCCTCGTCCTCGCGCACGGCCTTGAGCCCGGTGCCGAACCGCGACCGGTCGATCGCCCACCACGCGACGAGCATGACGGCGAGCAGCGCGGCGAACAGGTAGAAGAACGTGCGGTGGTGCTCCGGTCGCAGCAGGTCGGGGAACGGCCGCGGGACGACAAGGCCGTCGGACCCGCCCGTGAACGACCCCCACCCCTGGAACACGAGCAGCAGGATGAGCACGAACGCGATCGACACGATCACGAACGACGCGCCGCGCACGCGCAGCGCCGCGATGCCGACGGGGATCGTCACGACGAGGACGATCGCCCCCGCGACGAGCCACGCGACGAAGCTGGGCAGGCCGAGGTCGCGCACGAGCAGCCCGGTCCCGTAGGCGCCGAGCCCGAAGAACGCGGCGTGGCCCAGGGAGACGTACCCCGTGAAGCCGCCCATGAAGTTCCACGCCGTCGCCGTGCACGCGTAGCTCGCGACGACGATGCCCGCGGACAGGATGTACGCGTTGGGCGCCATCGCGGGGAACGCGAGGACCAGTGCCACGCCGACGACGAGCGCCGCCACGCGGGCCGCGCGGGTCCACGGACGGCGCGCCGCCGCACGGGACGCGCCGGCGCTCGCGGCGGGGCCGGCGACGGCGTCGCCCGCGTGCGCGCCGCGGCCGTGCGCCGAGGCGGGTCGGGTGTCAGAAGCGTTGGGCAAGGCGACCTCCGAAGAATCCCTGGGGCCGCAGCATCAGCGTCACGAACAGCGCGACGTAGAAGATGGTCTGCGCCCACGTGGTGCCGAGCGGCACCTGGAGCAGGCTCTGGCCGATGCCGAGCACCATGGCGGCGATCGCGGCGCCCGGGATGGAGCCCAGACCGCCGACGACGATGATCGCCATCAGCGGGCCGATCCAGTGCCAGTGCAGCGACGGGTAGATCGTCGCGTCGAGCGAGAGAGCGGTGCCGCCGACGGCGGCCGTCGCGAGCCCGAGGCCGAAGCCGAACCCGGCGACCCGGTCGGTCTTGATCCCGACGAGCTGCGCGGCCTCGCGGTGCTGGATGGTCGCGCGCAGCGCCTGGCCGAAGCGGCTGTGCTTCATGAGCACGTAGAGCAGCCCGAGCGAGAGCGCCGCGAGCGCGAACGCGACGAGCTTGACGACGGCGATCTGGGCCCCGAACAGCTCGATGCTCGCCCCCGAGTACGGCAGCTGGATGCGGCGCTGCGTGCCGCTCCAGACGAAGCCGATCATGCCCTCGATGAACAGCGCGACCGCGAAGGTGAGGAGCACCGACATCATCGTGAGCGTCGCCGGCCGCAGCCGCGTGATGAGCAGCCGCTGCATGCCGACGCCCACGAGGAAGAAGAGGGGGACGGTGACGACCAGGGAGAGCAGCGGGTCCAGTCCCGTCTGCTGGTGGAAGTACCACGCGAGGTAGGCCGCGAGGATGAGGAACGCCGAGTGGGCGATCATCACGACGCGCATCACGCCGAAGTACAGGGTGAGGCCCGCCGCCAGGAGGGCGTAGAGCCCTCCCAGCAGCACGCCGAGCACGAGGCTCTGGACGAGGAGCGTCGACGTCACGAGCCGATCACCACGCCGGCTTCGGGAAGATCAGCTCGGCCTCCTGCGCGTCCTCGGGGAGCACGATCTGGATCTCGCCGTCCACGTACTGCTGGATGAGGTGGGCGCCCTGCGGGCGGCCCGTCTCGTCCCACGTGAGGGGGCCGACGACCGTGTCCACCTCGTTGTCACGCAGCCAGTCGACGAGCTCCTGCTGGCACTCGCCCTGCTCGGCGCAGCCCACCGCCTCGACGGCGGCCGCGACCACCTGACCCGTCGTGTAGGCGTTCGCCTCGTCCTCGCCCGGGGGGGTGCCGTGCAGCTCGGTGTACCGCTCGACGAACTCGACGTTCGAGGGCCAGCTCGCGGTCTCGGTGTAGCCGGTGGGGGACAGGATGCCCTCGGTCTTCGCGCCGATGGCCTCGGAGAACTCGGGGTTGGTCGGGGCGGTCGAGAACGCCGCCATCTCCGGCTGGTAGTCGAGCTGCTGGAGCGCCACGATGAGGTTGACGGCGTCCTGGTACTGCGTGCCGCCGATGACCATCTCGGCCCCGGAGTCCGCGATCTTCGCCGCGATGGAGGAGAAGTCGGTCGTGTTCGGCGGGTAGACCTCGTCGACGACGACGTCGACGCCGCCCTCGGCCAGCTTGTCGCGCAGGCCGTACGCCGTCCCCTGGGCGAACGGGTCGTCCATGGCCGCGACGGCGACGGTCGCCGGGCGCTCCGCCTCGGGCATCGCGAGGATGTGGTCCGCGAGGTGGTTGTAGTGGTCGTCCGCCACGGCCGGCGCGGCGTAGAACAGGTTCTCGAACCCCTGCTCGAAGACCTCGTTGGCGGCGCCCGCCGGCTCGACGAAGAGCATGCCGTACTCCTCGGCGACGCGGGCGCTCGGCACCACGAGCCGGGTCGAGAACGGGCCGAAGACGAGGTCGACCTCGTCCTGGGCGATGAGCGCCTCGTAGTCCTGGACCACGCGGTCGGCGTTGGACTGGTCGTCGAGGATCTTCAGCTCGACCTGGCGACCGAGCAGTCCGCCGTCCTCGTTGACGAACTGCGCCCACGCCTCGTAGCCGCGCTGGACGCCCTTGCCGGGCTCGGAGAAGTCGCCCGTGAGCGGCAGGGAGATGCCGACGACGATCGGGTCGTCGGCGCCGCCCCCGCCGCCGCCGTCGTCCGAGCCGCCGCCGGAGCAGGCGGTGAGGACGAGCGCCGACGCGGACAGGCCCGCCGTCAGGGCGAGACCGGTCCGTGAGCGGGTGCGTCGTGACGTCGGGGACGGCTTCCGGAAGGACTTCCGTGGGGACATGGGGCTGGCTCTCCCTACCTCGTCGTAGTGAGTACTCGTCGTACCTCGATGTACGTAAGCGCTTTCGTAAGCGCTTGCGCCAGGTTACGCTGCTCCCGGTGGATGTGGCAAGCGTCACGTCGGCGCACGGCCTGCGGGCCGCCGGCGGTCGCCCGGACGGACGGGGTCGGGTTGCGTCGAGACAGCAGGGCCGCAGGGCGCGCCGGCCTCCGGCTCGCGGACGTCGCCGAGCGCGCCGGGGTCTCCCTCGCGACCGCGTCGCGGTCGCTCGCCGGACGGGAGGGCGTCTCTGAGCAGGTCGCGGCGCAGGTGCGCCAGGTCGCCGCGGAGATGGGCTACGTGGCGAACCCGCACGCGCGGACGCTGGCCGGGGGCACCGCCTCGGTCGCGGGGCTGGTCGTGTACGAGATCGGCGACCCCTACTTCTCCGAGATCGCGAGCGGCGTCGTGCGCGTGGCCGCCCAGCACGGGTGGAGCGTCCAGCTCAGCCACACGGAGCGCGAGCCGAGCGCGGAGGTCGCGCAGATCCGTCTCATGCGCGCCCACCGCGTCGGCGCGATCCTCATGGCCGGCTCCGGCTACGTCGACCCCGCGATGGAGGCCGACGCCGCCCGCGAGCTCGCCGCGTTCCAGGAGTCCGGGGGGCGCGTCGTCGTCGTCGGTCGTCACCACCTGGGCAGCGACGCCGTCCTGCCCGACAACGGCCCGGCGGGGGAGAGCGTCGCGGAGCACCTGCTCGGTCTCGGCCACCGGCGGCTCGCGGTGGCGGCCGGACCGGCGCACCTCACCACGATCGCGGACCGGCTCGCGGGCGTCCGCTCGGCCGTCGCGCGCCACCGGCTCGACGCGGACGCCCTGCCCGTCGTGCACGCGCCCTTCACGCGCGAGGGCGGCCGCGACGCGGCGCGGCGGCTGCTCGACGAGCACCCCGCGACGACCGCGATCCTCGCCCTCAACGACGCCATGGCGACCGGGGTCCTGTCCGTGCTGCGCGAGCGCGGCGTCGCCGTGCCGCGCGACGTGTCCGTGACGGGCTTCGACGACATCCAGGTGGCCCAGGACCTCGCGCCGGCGCTGACGACCGTCCGGCTGCCCATGAGCGAGATCGGCGCGGCGGCGCTCGAGCTGGCGCTGCGGCCGGCGTCCGCGCGCCCCCGGCGCCGGTCCACGGGGCACACGCTCGTCGTGCGGGACTCGACGGCACCGCCGCCCGACCGCGCCGACCACGCCGACCGGGCCTGACGGACCACCGACGGAGGGGGTGCGCGCGGCCTGCGCGCACACCCCCTCGGTCACGGCGCTGCGGGGATCACCCGCACGCGTGCTCCGCGTGGTCGACCACGACCTCCGACGTCACCTCCTGCCCGTCGACCGTGCCGGTCCCGGTCACCGTGACCGACCCGGCCTCCAGCGACGACGCGCGGACCGCGAACGCCTGGTACGCCGCCGCGCCCGGGGCGACGTCGGCGACCGTCCGGCTGCCGTACGCCGTCGTGAGGGTCACGTCGGCCGGTGCGGCGCTCGCGTTCGTCGCCGCGACCGCGAGGTACACCCGGCCGGCGAGGCAGCGCGGCGCCACCTCGACGTCGAGCTCGAGGCCCGCAGGCTCCTCGGCCGCCGTGACCGTGAGGTCCCGGATCCGGCCGGTGTTGTCGAACGAGCCGAACCCGACGCGTCCGGTCGCGAACGTCGTGTCGTTCGCGGTGAGGAGCGGGACGTCGAGCCCGTCGACGTAGACCGCGACGTCGCCGCTGTCCGCGCAGCGCACGACGCGGACGTCGTGCCACTCCTCGTCGGTCACGGCCGGCGGCGCGCCGACGGCCCCGTCCCACTGGTCGTCGATCCGCTCCCGGTCCCGGCCGTCCACCTTGAAGATGCCGTTGTGGGCGTAGATCGTGTTGTCCTGCGACAGGTGGGCGTAGTAGTACTGCGTGTCCGACTGCCAGCCGAACACGACGATGACGTCCCGGTTGTTCACGGACGCCGGAGCGTCGAGCCGGACCTCCGCGTCGAGGGCGAACGAGCCGAGCTCGGGACCCTCGGTGAGGACGGCGTACTCGAACGGGCGGCGGATGCCGTCGTCCGGGTTCGTGCCCGCCTCGGCGAGCACGACCTCGTCGCCGGGGAACTGCCACTTCGCCGGGGTGCGCGGTGCCCAGTGCTCCGCGCCCATGACGTCCGTGACCTGCTCGCCCGCCGGGGCGCACGACGGCGGCGCGGGCGGCTCCACCGGCTCGGCCCCGAACAGCGCGTACTGCGCCGCGACCTGCTCGGGCGTCGGGACGACGTCGAGGAACATGAGGTCGTCCATGCGGCCGTGGAACGGGTTGGCCTCGCGCGTGTCCTGCGGGTAGCTCCCGCCGATCTTGATCCCGGCGGGGTCGCTCGGCGACGTCGCACCGGCGCCCCAGGGGTTGGTCGACGAGGTGTAGCGGCCCTCGAGCTCCTCGCCGTTCATGAACAGCTGCATCTCGCCGCCCGCGAAGTCGAACGTCGCGGCGAGGTGCACCCACTTCCCGCGCTCGAGGATCTGGTCCCACGGCAGGTCCGCGGCGAAGGTCCACGACCCCGCCCCGTCCACGCGACGGCCGAGCGCGACGAGCTTGAGCTCCCCGTTCACGGTGATCACCTCGAGCAGCGCCCGCACCGCGTGGCCGTCGGAGGTGCCCGTGAGCACGCCCGCGAGGCCGATGGCGTTGTAGCGGTCGTCGGGGTTCGTGGTGCCCGAGTTCAGCGCGGGGTGCTCGCCGGTCGGCTTGAACCACCCCATGACCGAGATCTCCTCGGCGTCGGCGAAGGCCCCGAGCGAGTCGACGCCGTCGGCGTCGTGGACGCCGGCCTTCCAGTCGTCGTTCGAGGCGGTGCCCGGGCTCATCTGCTGCGTCTGCAGAGCCTCGCCCGCCCCCGGGTACGCGCGGTCCGCGACCCGCATCTCGGTGCCGCCGTTGACGAGCTGGATGTCGGTGCCCGACCAGCCCTGGTCGTCCTCCCACGTCGCGTCGCCCGCGACCGGGTGGTCGAAGTCGTAGTGCGCGACGAGGTTCGGCGCGAGCTCCGGCAGGGCGTGCGGCGACGACGCGCCGACGTGCCGGGCACCCGTCACCTTCCACACCTTCCCGTCCGCCTTCGAGACGAGGTAGAGCTCCCCGTCCGCGTCGGCGCCGAAGCGCAGGTCGACGCGCCGGTCCCCGACGAGGTCCTGGAACGTCGTCTCGACGCCGTCGTGGAAGACCTTGAGGTGCTCGATCTCCGCGAGGTCCTCCAGGTCGCCGTCGTTGCGCTGCATCTCGTCGGCGTGCGTGGACAGCACCCAGCCGCGCACGAGGTCGGTGAACAGGTAGCGGCCCTGGAGCTCGGGGATGTCGCCGCGGTACACGAAGCCGCCGTTGAGCGCCACGCCCGCGTCGCCGGTCTGGCCGGGGTCGCGGTTGTGGTCGTACGCGGCGACGGGGTAGGTGAAGCCGTTCTCGGCGTCGTCGGCGGGCAGCGGGAAGATCTGCCGGTTCTCCGCGAGGAACGGGCCCTCTCGCACGGACCAGCCGAAGTTGTCACCCGGCTCGACGGCGTAGACCGACTCGACCTGCCACTCGCCGATGTGGCCGAGGTACATCGTGTGGTCGCCCTCAGGGTCCCAGCTGATGCGGTGCGGGTCGCGCATGCCCACGGCGTAGATCTCGGGCAGGGCACCCGGCGTGCCGACGAACGGGTTGTCCGCGGGGATCCCGTACTGGCCGTTCGCGCTGTCGTCGCCCGTCGGGTCGATGCGGAAGATCTTGCCCTGCGGCGTCGCGAGGTCCTGCGGGTTGCCGTTGCCGACGCCGTTGCCCCCGTCCCCGACGAGGACGTAGAGCATCCCGTAGTCCGGGTCGCCCGGTTCGACGGTGGGGTTGAACGCGATCTGCTGGACGGTGTGCACGCGGCCCGCGAACGGCACGCGCATGAGCTCGCGGCTCGTGCCGGCGAAGGTCTCCGCCGCCGGGTCGGTGGCCGTCCACTCCGTGATGACGCTGTGGTAGTTCGTGCCGCCGAACGCGGGGAAGTCGGGCGTGTCCTCGGTCAGCGCGCTGCCGGCCTCGGTGTGCACGGTGTAGAAGACGCCGTTGTCCGCGAACTCCGGGTGGAACTCGACGAAGCCGAAGCCGGTGCCGAGCCCCGCGTGGTTGTGGAAGTTGTCGACGAACTGGTCGCGCACGTTGAGGTACGCGACGTGCTCGCCCGTCTCCTCGTCGACCATGTAGAGGATCTCGTTCATGTCCGGCACCGCGAGGCGGCCGGAGCCGTCGGGCACCTCGTCGAGGTGGGTGATGCGGTTGTGCCGCACGAGCCGCTGGTCGGAGGTCGCGGGCGTCGTCTGCGACGCGGGGAGCTGGACGAGCTCGGTCACCTCGATGCCCAGGGCCGACGGCGTCGGGTCGGGCAGCGGGTTGAGCAGCGGCTCCTGCGGCTGGGTCCCTCCCGCCGCGCAGTCGCCGGGGTTGCCCGTCGCGATCTCGAGGTTCTG
The DNA here is from genome assembly GCF_042670945.1 of Cellulosimicrobium sp. NPDC057127. Classification (NCBI taxonomy): domain Bacteria; kingdom Bacillati; phylum Actinomycetota; class Actinomycetes; order Micrococcales; family Promicromonosporaceae; genus Cellulosimicrobium; species Cellulosimicrobium sp. NPDC057127. The sequence continues at coordinate 39,348 of NZ_JBHUUP010000012.1, read as the reverse complement.
GCCGCTCGTGTCGACGGCGACGTCGTCGAGCATGAGCCGGCCGGCGCTGCTCGCGCCGTTGATCCAGAAGAACCGGTCGAGCGCGGTGCTCACGCCCTGGCGGAAGCCGAACTGCTGCTCGGTGCCCTCGGGCAGGCGGGTGATCTCCTCGTACGGCCCGCCCTGGCTGTAGACGGACACCTTGTCGGTGGCGTTGTCCGCGACGACCCACACGCACTGCCACGTGTCGCGCGACCACACGCCGGCCGGCTTGAACGACCCGCCGTCGCGCACGAGCATGACGTCGTCGTTCTGGTTGTTCACGTAGGCCCGGCTGTTGACGTAGTCGGACGGCGCGTCGACGTCCGTGAGGCCGAACGACGTGTCGACGCTCCCGGTGCGCATGAACCGGAAGAACAGGGTGCCGGTGTCGCCCTCGGCGACCGGCGGGACGGCGCGGTAGGACTTCTGGCCGCCGCCGACCATCTCGAGGATCTGGTTGTTCGCGTTGAGCGGGTCGGCCACGACGCGGGCGGCGGCCGACGCCGTCCACCCGTCCTGGCCGTCGAGCGCGGTGCGCGTGTACTCCTCGAAGTCCAGGACCTCGGTGAACCCCTCGTCCGCCGCGACCTCCGCGGCGGCCGGCGGCCCGAGGAGGGTCCCGCCCAGGACGGTCGCGAGGGTGACCGCGAGCGCGGCCCTGCCTCGGCGACGGGAACGCAAAGACGTCATCGTCTGCTCCACTTCGTCGGATGCTGCTGCCAGAACGCTGGTTCCGCCGGGGCGTCGTCGCCCCGGCGCCGCACGGGTCCACCCCGGCAGGCACGGCCCCTGTCATGTCGAGGCACGTCCCTGTGCGCGACCCTCGAAGGCTAGGAAAGGGCTTTCCCGCTGTCAACAGGTGCTGGAAAGTCCCGGCCGGGTCCCGGGGACGCGCGAGGGCCCGGCAGCTCGCGTTGCCGGGCCCTCGCGCCGCTCCGTCCCGCCGGCCGTCAGCCGACGAGCGCGGCCGCGGGCTCCTCCGGTCGCGGCAGGATGCGCCGCAGCACGTCCGCGAGCGTCACGACGCCGACGAAGCGGTCGCCGTCCATGACGATCGCGAGATGCTCGCTCGACTCGCGCATGCGCGCGAGCGCGGCGTACACGGTCGTGCCCGACTCCAGGACGAAGCCGGGACGCGCGAGGTCGTGCGCCGGGCGGTCGTCGGGCTCGAGCAGCGTGTCGCGCACGTGCAGGACGCGCGGCACCACGCTCCCGTTGCGCACGAGGATGCGCAGGTGCCCGGACGCGGCGGACGCCGCCCGGACGTCGGCCGCCGTCGCGTGCGCGGGCACCGCCGTGGGGGCGCTGCCTGCCGGGACGAGCGCGTCGACGGTGAGCGTCTGCAGCTCGAGCGCGCCCGAGATCTGCACGCGGTAGGACGCCTCGAGAGCCCCGACGTTGGCCGAGTGCTCGACGAGGTGCCGCAGGGTCGCGGCGTCCTGGCCACCGCCCTCGACGTTCTCGACGGGCTCCACGCCGACGGCGCGCACACACCGGTTGGCGAGCGCGTTGAGCCAGCGCAGCAGCGGACGGAAGACCGCCATGAACCCGCGCATCGGCAGGGCGAGCAGCGTCGCGGAGCGCTCGGGGTGGGCGATGGCCCACGACTTGGGCGCCATCTCGCCGACGACGAGGTGGAGGAACGTGACGACGACGAGCGCCAGCACGAAGCCCGCGACGTCGGCGGCCCACAGCGGGGCGCCCCACGTCTCGAACACCGGCGTCAGCCAGTGGTGCACGGCCGGCTTGGTGATGGCACCGAGCGCGAGCGTGCACGCCGTGATGCCGAGCTGCGCGCCCGCCATGAGGAGCGTGAGCTCGTTGGAGCTGCGCAGCGCGGCCCGCGCGGCACGGCTCGTGGCGGCGGCGTCCTCGAGACGGTGCCGCTTGGCGCCGAGGAGCGCGAACTCCACGGCGACGAAGAACGCGCTGAGCGCGATGATGGCGACGGTCGCCACGACGACGACCCACGGGTTGCTCATCGGGTCTCCTCCCCGGCGGTCGTCCGGCGCACGGCGTCGTCCCCGGCGCCGGTGTCGTTCTGCGGGGGTCCGGCGGCATCGGGCGCGGGCTCGTCGGCCTCGTCCCCGCGCCGCTCCTCGAGCCGCACGCGCACCAGGCGCGGGACGTGGCGCTCGACCGAGAGCACGTCGACGACGAGCGAGCGCGAGACGGGCTCGTCGTGGACGAGGTCGGCCGGGTCGTCGGGCAGGGGGACCTCGATGGTCTCGCCCGCGCGCGGCAGCGACCCGTGCTGGGCGATGAGGAGGCCGGAGACGGTCTCGTGGTCGCCGCGCGGCAGGTCGTGCCCGATGGCGCGCTCCGCCTCGTCGACGTGGACGTCACCGCCCATGACCCACACGTCGTCGTCCTCGGCGGTCACCGTGACGGGCTGCCCCGGGTCGTGCTCGTCGGTGATCTCGCCGACGACCTCCTCCGCCAGGTCCTCGACGGTCAGCACGCCGGTGAACCCGCCGTACTCGTCGATGACGCACGCGAGCTGGTTGCGCGAGCCGGTGAGCTCGGCGAGCGCGTCGGGGAGCGTCATCGACGTCGGCAGGACGACCGCCTGCCGCATGATCTCGGTGACGGGCGCGTCGTCCGCCAGCGGCGTGTCGAGCACGTCCGCGAGCTGTACGACGCCGAGCGGCTGGTCGGTCTCGTCGACCACCGGGTAGCGGGTGTGGGCGCGCGCCATGAGCTCGCGCACCTCGCCGACGGTGGCCCCGGGGCGGACCGTGCCGACGCGCGAGCGCGGGATCATCGCGTGCTCGACGTCCTGCTGCGGGAAGTCGAGGATGCGGTCGAGCAGCACGGACAGCTCGTCCGGGAGGTCGCCGCTCTCGCGGGACTCCGCGACGATGTGCTCGAGGTCGCGCGCCGTGGCGGTGCTGTCGACGTCGTGCACGGGCTCGATCTTGAGCAGGCGCAGCAGGGCGTTGGACGCCTTGTCGAAGACGGCGATGAGCCAGCCGAACACCGTGAGGTACGCGTTCGTGGAGCGCGCGAGGCCGCGGGCGAGCGGCTCGGGCCGCGCGATGGCGAGGTTCTTCGGGAACAGCTCGCCGAACAGCATCTGGACGAGGGTCGACAGCACGAGGGCGAGCACCGTGCCCACCGCGACGCCGACACCGGTCGGCACGCCGACCCCGCCGAGCATCGTCCCGAGGGACTCGCCGATGAGGGGCTCGGCCACGTAGCCGACCAGCAGGCCGGTCACCGTGATGCCGAGCTGCGCGCCCGACAGCACGAACGACGTGCGCCGGGTGACCGCGAGCGCACGCTTGGCGGACTCGTCCCCGGCGTCGGCCTTGGCGCCGAGCCGTGACCGGTCCACGGTCATGTAGGCGAACTCCTGGGCGACGAAGTAGGCCGTCGCCGCCGTGATCGCGAGGACCACGAGGAGCCCGAGGAGAAGGGAGAGGAACGTCGTCACCGGGCCCGCACCGCCCCTCGGTCGTCACGGACGCGGTGTCGCGTCGTCGTGAGGCCGGGGCCGGTGCGGCCGGGACTATGGTCGGGGTCGTCGGCCGCGGGGGCCTCGAGAGTCATCTCTTCCACGCGCGGGTCAACGCCCGGAGACCGCGATTCGTTCCCGCGGGTGTCCGGTAGGGTCGTCCGCGATGTCCAGCCAGCCCACGCCGCGCGGCGCCGAGCCCGCTCCGGCCGCCGACACCCCGTCCCGCAAGCCCCGCGTCCTGCTGCTGTTCGGGGGCCGTTCGGGCGAGCACGCCATCTCGGCCGCGACCGCCGCCGGGGTGCTGCGCGCGATCGACCGCTCCCGGTACGAGGTGGTCCCCGTGGGGATCACGCCGGCCGGTGAGTGGGTGCTCGCCGAGGACGACCCGGAGCGCTGGCAGATCGCCGACGGACGGCTCCCGCAGGTCGAGCCCACGGGCGAGGAGGTCGTGCTGCCGCTCGCGACGGACCAGCGTGGCATGCGCGTCCTCGCGCCCGGCGAGATCCCTCGCGAGCTCGGCGAGGTCGACGTCGTCTTCCCCCTCCTGCACGGCCCGTACGGCGAGGACGGCACGGTGCAGGGCCTGCTGGAGCTCGCCGACGTGCGGTACGTGGGCGCCGGCGTGCTCGCGTCGGCCGTCGGCATGGACAAGCACTTCATGAAGCTCGTGCTCGCCGGTCAGGGGCTGCCCGTCGGGCCGTACACCGTGATCCGCCCCGGGGAGTTCGAGCGCAACCCGCAGGCGTGGACGGAGACGGTCGCGGGCCTGGGCCTGCCCGTGTTCGTCAAGCCCGCGCGTGCCGGTTCGAGCCTCGGCATCTCGAAGGTCGACGACCTCGCCGACCTGCCCGCCGCCGTCGCGGAGGCGCAGCGCCACGACCCGAAGGTGGTCGTGGAGGCGGGCATCGTCGGGCGCGAGATCGAGTGCGCCGTGCTGGGCGGCCGTGGCGGGGAGCGTCCGCGCGCCTCGTTGCCGGGCGAGATCGTGGTCACGGGCGCCGACCACGCCTTCTACGACTTCCAGGCGAAGTATCTCGACGAGGCCGGTGTCGAGCTCTCCTGCCCGGCGGACCTGCCGGCCGAGCTCGTCGAGGAGGTCCGCGACGTGGCGGTCCGCACGTTCGAGGCCGTCGGGGCCGAGGGGCTCTCGCGCGTCGACGTCTTCGTCACGGACGACGGCCAGGTCGTCGTCAACGAGATCAACACCATGCCCGGCTTCACGCCGTTCTCCATGTACCCGCGCATGTGGGAGAAGTCCGGCCTGAGCTACCCCGACCTCATCGACGAGCTCATCGCCCTCGCGCTCGAGCGCCCCACCGGCCTGCGCTGACCCGTCCGCCGCACGGGCCGGGGTGCCGCGCGGGCGCGGCGGGGGGAGGCCTCAGCCCGGGAGATCGGCCACGTCCAGGCACCGACGCGTCTGCGGCACCGTCTGCACCGCGGGCCCCAGGTCGGCGACGAACGACGTCGAGTGGTTCGCGCTCACCGCGGGCGGCACGACGACCTGGACGGCCGGGTCGCGCCCGTAGGTCGTGAACGTCCACGTGCCCTCGCCGTCCTCGACGACGAGCCAGTCCACGGTGCCCGAGCCGGTGCCCACGCTCTGGCACAGGTCCGTCGTCGGACCGGGGACCTCCACGCCGCAGCGCAGGGTCACCGCGGCGCCGGGCGCTCCCCACGCGGCGGTGGCCTGGCTCGTCGTGCCCACCTTCGGCAGGTCCTCGCCGAGCGACTCGGGCAGCGCGAGCACCACCTCGGCGCACAGCGGGTCCGCCGCGTCGTCCGCGACGGGGACGCCGATGCGCGGTGCGCACCCCGCGGTCGCTCCGGCCGCGCCCACGGCGAGCACGGCGACGAGCGTGCGCGCACCTCGGCGTCGCCGGGGGCGGTGAGCGGGAGCGGGAGGGTGGTGCAGGACGTCGGGCACGCGACCACCGTAGTCGCCCCACGACGGAGTCCGGGCACGTGCCCGCCGCCCCGCGGCGCCGCGCGACGGCACTCGTGACGGCGCTCGTGACGGCACTAGGGTGACCGGGTGAGCGAGACGCCCCTGCTGGTCCGCGACGTGCCCGAGGAGGCGCTCCTCGCGCGGATCTTCCCCCTCCTGCCCGCCGCACCCACGACGATCGTGGGACCCGGTGACGACTGCGCCGTGGTCGCCGCGCCCGACGGCCGGTACGTGGTGTCCACGGACGTGCTCGTCGAGGACCGGCACTTCCGCCGGGCGTGGTCGTCCGGGTACGACGTGGGGTGGCGCGCCGCCGTGCAGAACCTCGCCGACGTCGTGTCCATGGGGTCGCGTCCCACCGCGCTCGTCGTCTCCCTCGTCATGCCGGGCGACCTGCCCGTCGACTGGGTCACCGGCCTGGCGCGCGGACTCGCCGCCGCGTGCACGCCGGTCGGGGCGGCCGTCGTGGGCGGCGACCTGTCGGGCGGGGATCAGGTGGTCGTCGCCGTCACCGTCCACGGCGACCTGGAGGGGCGCGCCCCGGTGCTGCGCTCCGGCGCGCGGGCCGGCGACGTCGTCGCGCTCGCCGGCACCCTCGGCCGCTCCGCGGCGGGGCTCGCGCTGCTCGAGCTCGGTCGGCCCCAGCCGGAGCTCACCGACGCCTACCTGCGCCCCGACCCTCCCTTGCGGGCCGGTCCGCTCGCCGCGGACGCGGGCGCGACGGCCATGATGGACGTCTCGGACGGCCTCCTGCGGGACGCCGGGCGCATCGCTCGGGCGAGCGGCGTGCGGGTCGACCTGGCGAGCGGGGCGCTCGCCGACGACCGGCGCGCGCTCGCCGACGCGGCACGCGTCGTGGCAGGCGACGGACCGCGAGAGGCGGACGTCGTCGCGGACGGCTGGGTGCTGACCGGGGGAGAGGACCACGCCCTGCTCGCGACCTTCCCCGCCGGGCACCCCCTCCCGGCACCGTTCCGGGCGATCGGCACGGTGGGCGAGGTCGACGGCGCACCGGGCGTGAGCGTCGACGGTGCGCCTCCGCGCCACCGGGCGACGGGCTGGGACCACTTCGGCGAGTAGCCCGCCCTCGGCGCCGGCTCAGCTGCGGCGGAAGCGGACCATCGTGAGGTCCTTGCCGCCGATGTCGTCGCGCCGCTCGACACCGTCGGGCGAGAAGCCGTGGCGGCGGTAGAACCGCAGGGCCCGCTCCGCGTCGGCCAGCACCCACAGCGTCACCGTCACGCCCGGCGGGACGTCGGCGAGCATCGTGCGCATGAGGTCGCGGGCCACCCCTCGGCCCCACGTCTCCGGATCGAGGTAGATCGCGTAGATCTCGAGGTCGCCGGGCTCCGCGTCCTCGTCGCGGCACGGGCCGATCGTCGCGAACCCGATGGTGCGGCCGTCGGCGTCGGCGAGCCAGGTCCGCGCCCCGGGCCGCGACAGGCTCTCCACCCAGTGCTTCTCGCGCTGGTCGACGTCGAGCGAGGCGAGGTACTCGTCGGGCACGATGCCGGCGTACGCGCCGCGCCAGGACGCGACGTGCACCGCCGCGATGGCGCTCGCGTCAGCGGGACCGGCAGGGCGGATCGTTACCTCGCTCAGTTCCGTCACCATGGGCAAAGCCTGCCACCGGCCACCGGTTCCGCCAAACCGGTTTGTCCGTGCTTCAGGGAATCTCCGTATCCGCGGGCGACGGGCGCGTGCCCGGAGACGCCACAGCGCCCGCCGGCGATGCCGACGGGCGCTGTGGGGAAGGCGGGTTCGCGCTGGCTCAGGCCGGGCGCGTGACCTTGCCGGCCTTGAGGCACGAGGTGCACACGTTGAGGCGCTTGGGCGTGCCGGCCACCACGGCGCGGATGCGCTGGATGTTCGGGTTCCAGCGACGCTTCGTGCGGATGTGGGAGTGCGAGACGCTGTGCCCGAAGCCCGGGCCCTTGCCGCAGACGTCGCAGTTGGCAGCCACGGTTTCTCCTGATCGTCGTGCACGTCGCGCACGCAGCGGCGACGTATGAGGTGGTCTGAGGGTGTCTCGCCCGGTGGTCCGTGCGGCAGCAGGCACGCCGAACATCCGGGCAACCTCGTCAGAGTAGCCGATCGGGCGGCGTCGGCTCAAGTGAGGTCCCCTGCACCCGGGCGGGGCGAGGTGCGCGAGCCGTCGCAGACTACGGTGTTGCCGTCGCCCGCCGGGCGGCGCGCCGTCCCCGTCAGCGAGGAGACCGACCGACGTGAGCCGTGCCACCGGGGTGCTCGACGGCCCCGCCGTCGCGGCGTGGGCACGTGAGGGCGTGCGCTCGCTCGGGGCGGTCCGCCGGGCGCTCGACCGCGTAAACGTCTTCCCGGTCCCCGACGCCGACACCGGCACGAACATGTACCTGACGTTCCTGGACGGCGCGCGCGGCCTGCCCGACGACGAGGGCGGGGACGCCGGTGCCGGGCAGATGCTCGTGCGCCTGGCCCGCGGGGCGCTCGTGGGGGCGCGCGGCAACTCCGGCGTCATCCTCAGCGAGTACCTGCGCGGGCTCGCCGTCGCGCTGGCCGCCCACCCCACCGTCGCCGCGCCCGCGCTGGCCGACGGGCTCGCGTCCGCGGCGCGCACCGCCCGCCGTGCCGTCGCCCGACCGGTCGGCGGGACGATCCTCACGGCCGCCGACGCCGCGGCACGGGCCGCCGCCGACGCGCTGATGGACGAGGACGCCGACGGGACGGCGGGTCCGGACACCTCCCGCGGCGCGGCGGGGGCCGTGCGCGTGGTCGCGGCCGCCCGAGACGGCGCCCTCGCCGCGGCGCTGCGCAGCCGCGGGGAGCTCGACGTCCTCGCCCGCGCCGACGTGCTCGACGCCGGTGCGCTCGGCCTGACCGTGCTCCTGGACGCCCTGCGTGCGGCGGTCGGCGGCACGCTCGCCGACGGGCCCGACGGGCCCGAGGGGCCCCAGGGGCAGGGCGCCGCCGCGGTCGCGCCGCCCGCGGGAGTGTCGGAGGTGCTCGCCATCATGTCCACCACGGACCCTGCCCCGGACGCGAGGCCGACTCCCGCGGACACCGCGGCACCCCCGGGCGGCACGCGGTCGGGCCCGGACGACGGAGGAGGAGCGTTCGAGGTGATGTTCGTCGTCGACGCGACCTCGGCACCCGCGGACGGTGCGCGCGCGGCGGCCGTCGACGCCGTGCCGGACCTCGCGGTACGCCTGCGCGCCGGGCTGGGGGAGGTCGGCGACTCGGTCGTCGTGGTCGGGGGAGAGCTCACGGCCGAGGCGGACACGGCGCCGCCGCCCGCCGTCGAGCGCGGCGCCCACGGTGGTGCGCACGGTGCTCTGTGGCAGGCCCACGTGCACACCGACGACCCGGTGGCCGCCGTGGCCGTGGGCCGGTCCGCGCTCGCGGACGTCCCCGGTGCCGCGCTGCGCCAGGTGCGCGTGCGCCACCTCGTGCGGCACGACGGACCCGCGCCCGAGGTCGAGGCGGACCCGTCCGCAGGTGCCGTCGCCGCGCCGACCGGGGAGCCGCCCGGCGCACCGGTCGGCGTCGTCGCCGTGACGACGGCCCCGGGCCTCGTCGCCGACCTCGCGCGCGCGGACGCCGTCGTGCTCCTACGCGAGCCCGGCGCCGAGACGGACGTGCCGGCGCTGCACCGGGCCGTCGTGGACGCGGGCAGGCGCCACGTGCTCGTGCTGCCCGGCGACGCGCTCGACCCCGCGACCGTCGGCACGCTGCGGGACGCGGTCCGCGAGGACGGCGTCGAGCAGCTCGACGTGCTCGACGCGCCGACGGACCTGCACGTGGTCGCCGCGCTCGCCGCGAGCCAGCTCGTCGAGGCCGCCGGCCCTGGGCGGGTCGCGTCCGCGCGGGCGGCCACGACGCACGTGCGCGTCGCGCGGGCCGCGGTCCCGGGCGTCTGGACGACGGCGCACGGCGCCCTCCCGGACGCCGTCTCGCAGGCGCTCGCCGGGGTGCTCGCCGGGCCGGCCGAGGTGCTGACCGTGCTCGCCGACAACGACGTCGACCCCGGGCTCCTGGAGGCGGTGGCCGCCCGGGCGGCCGAGCACGGGGCCGAGCCCGTCCTGCTCCGCTCGGGGCGGACCGGTGCGGGCGTGACGTTCGGTGCCGAACCGCCCGCCGACGCCGGACCCGACCGGACGGAGACGACCCGATGACCACCAGCCCGACGACCGGTCCGGCCGACGGCCCCACGACGGACCCGGCGACCGGCCGGGCCACCGACCGCCTGGCGGAGCCGTTGACCAGGGCGCTCGGTACGCGCAGCGCCAACCCGCTCGCCAAGCTCGGCCTGCGCACCGTGGGCGACCTGCTGCGTCACTACCCGCGCCGGTACGGCGACCCGGGCACGCTCACGGACCTCGCCGGCCTCGCCCTCGGCGAGCACGTGACGATCGTCGCGCAGGTGCGCAGCGCGACCGTGCGGCGCATGCGCAACCGACCTGGCGCGATCCTCGAGGCCATCGTCACCGACGGCCCGCAGCAGCTGTCGCTGACGTTCTTCGCCAAGAGCCCGAACGCGCTGCGCTACCACGAGCAGCGGCTGTCGCCCGGGCGGCTCGGGCTCTTCACCGGCGTCGTCGGGTTCTACCGCGGCACCCGCCAGCTCACGCACCCGGACTACCGCATCATCGGCATGGACGACGACGCGGAGGACGCGGAGAGCGCCGTGCTCGAGGCGAGCCGTCCCATCCCCATCTACCCGGCGAGCGCCAGCATCCCGAGCTGGAAGATCCAGCCCGCGGTGCGCACGGTGCTCGACCCGCTGCGCGAGGAGGACGTGCCGGACCCGGTGCCCGGCACCGTGCGCGAGCAGCACGGGTTCGGCACGCGGCTCGAGGCGCTGCGCGACGTCCACGAGCCGTACGACGAGGCGCAGTGGCAGCGCGGACGGGACCGGCTGCGCTACGAGGAGGCGTTCGTCCTGCAGGCGGCCCTCGCGCAGCGCAGGGCGCGGGCCGCGGCGGAGCCGGCGACGGCACGCCCGCCGCGCGCGCCTGGGGAGCCCGGGATCCTCGCCGACTTCGACGCGGCCCTGCCGTTCACGCTCACGCGCGGGCAGCGCGAGGTCGGCGAGGAGGTCGCGGCGGACCTCGCGCGCTCGCGGCCCATGCAGCGGCTCCTGCAGGGCGAGGTCGGCTCCGGCAAGACGGTCGTGGCGCTGCGCGCGATGCTCCAGGTGGTCGACGCCGGCGGGCAGGCCGCGCTGCTCGCCCCGACCGAGGTGCTCGCCGCGCAGCACGCCCGCACGCTGCGCGCGCTCCTCGGTCCGCTCGCCGAGGACGGGTTCCTCGGCGGTGCGGAGCACGGCACGCGCGTCGCGCTCCTCACGGGCTCGCTCGGCGCGACGGCGCGCAAGGAGGCGCTGCTGGACGCCGCGAGCGGAGCGGCGGGGATCGTCGTGGGCACGCACGCGCTGCTGTCCGAGAACGTGCAGTTCGCCGACCTCGGGCTCGTCGTCGTCGACGAGCAGCACCGGTTCGGCGTCGAGCAGCGCGACGCCCTGCGGGCCAAGGCGCGCACCAGCCCGCACCTGCTCGTCATGACGGCGACGCCCATCCCGCGCACCGTCGCGATGACGGTGTTCGGCGACCTCGAGACGTCGTCGCTCACCGAGGTCCCCGCGGGGCGGTCGGGCATCACGACGCACGTCGTCCCGGCCGGCAACGCCGCCTGGACGGACCGCACGTGGGCGCGGGTGCGCGAGGAGGTCGACGCCGGGCACCGGGCGTACGTGGTGTGCGCGCGGATCCACCCCGACGAGCCGGGCGACGGCGCGTCGCGCGCGGGTGCCGCGGGTGCCGACGACTTCGACGACGTGCCCGACTTCCTCCTGGAGGACGCGGCGGACGGGGCCTCCGACGCACCGGCGCCCCTGCGTGCCGTGCTGGAGGTCGCCGAGGAGCTGCGGGCCCACCCGCGGCTGGCGGGGGTGTCGGTCGGGGCGCTGCACGGCCAGATGCCTCCGGCGGACAAGGACGCCGTGATGGCCGCCTTCGCCTCGGGCGAGGTCCAGGTGCTCGTGTCGACCACGGTCGTGGAGGTCGGGGTGGACGTGCCCGAGGCGACCGTCATGGTCGTGCACGACGCCGACCGCTTCGGCATCTCCCAGCTCCACCAGCTCCGGGGACGGGTCGGGCGCGGGAGCGCCCCCGGCCTGTGCCTGCTCGTCTCGACGGCCCAGCCGGGCACGCCCGCGGCGACCCGCGTGGAGACGCTCGCGCGGACGACCGACGGGTTCGAGCTCGCGACGGTCGACCTCGAGCTGCGCAGCGAGGGCGACGTGCTGGGCGCGGCGCAGTCCGGCCGTGCGAGCTCGCTGCGGCTCCTGCGCGTCGTCAAGGACGCGGACGTCATCGCGACGGCGCGCGCCGACGCGGCGGCGGTCGTCGCCGAGGACCCGGACCTGACCGACCACCCGGCGCTCGACCGCGCCATCCACGAGCAGCTCGACCCGGAGCGCGAGGAGTTCCTCGAGCGCGCCTGACCTGCCGGTGGCGCGGCACGTGCCGAGCGGTGTCCGGCACGGGTGCCGTGGCTGGCTACCCTGGGGCGCGTGACGAGGATCGTGGCGGGGACCGTGGGCGGGCGCACCATCCAGGTCCCGCCGCGGGGGACGCGACCGACGAGCGACCGCGTGCGGGAGGCGGTCTTCTCGCGCCTCGAGCACCTGGGCGTGGTGGACGACGCCCGCGTCCTCGACCTGTACGCGGGGTCCGGAGCGCTCGGCCTCGAGGCGGCGAGCCGCGGCGCGCGGACGGTCACGCTCGTCGACTCGGCCCGTGTCGCGGCCGACGTCGCGCGGCGCAACGTGGCCGTCCTGGGGCTCCCGGACGTGCGCGTCGTCGCGCAGTCCGCCGAGGCGTTCGTCACGGCGGCGGCGTCCGAGGCGGGCGCGTCCGCGCAGCGGGCCGGCGGGCCCTTCCACCTCGTCTTCCTCGACCCGCCGTACGACCTCGGCGCCGAGGCGCTCGAGCGCGTGCTCGACCGCCTGGCCGCACCGGGCGTGCTCGACCCGTCGGCCGTCGTGGTGGTCGAGCGCTCCGCCCGCACCCCCGAGCCCGCCTGGCCCGTCGGCTGGGAGCTGCTCGCGAGCCGGACGTACGGCGAGACGGCGGTCTGGTTCGCGGGTCCGCCAGCGGCCGACGACGGCACCGCCTGACCGGCACGCCTCCGGGCCCCGCCGCGGCCCGTGTACTACCGTGACGAGGTGACCACAGCCGTCTGTCCCGGGTCGTTCGACCCGATCACCCTGGGCCACCTCGACATCGTCGTGCGTGCCCGCGCGCTGTTCGACGAGGTCGTCGTCGGGGTCGCGCGCAACGCGTCGAAGCGGGCCCTCCTGGACGTGGACGAGCGGGTGCGTCTCGCCCGGGCGGCGGTCGAGCACGCGGGCCTGGACGGTGTGCGGGTCGAGGTCGTCCCCGGTCTGCTCGTCGACTTCTGCCGCGAGGTCGGTGCGGCGGCGGTCGTCAAGGGGCTGCGCGGCGGTGCGGACTTCGACGCGGAGCTGCCCATGGCGCTCATGAACCGCCATCTCGGGTCGGTCGAGACCGTCTTCGTCGCGGGGGACGCCGCGCTGCTCCACGTCGCCTCGTCGCTCGTCAAGGACATCGCGGGGCACGGCGGGCCGGTGGACGACCTCGTCCCGCCGGGCGTGGGGGACGCGGTACGGGCGGCGCTCGCGAGCGGCGGGCGGTGAGCGACGGATGAGCACGACGGAGAGGGCAGGGCGGATGACCGAGCAGGGTGGCGTGCGGGACCGGTTCGACGGCGGGGGCCGGCCGGAGGCGGAGGCGGCCCACGCGGGGCTCCACGCGATCCTCGACGACCTCGCGGCCCTGCTGGAGAACGCCCGGGCCATGCCGATGTCGTCGTCGGTGCTCGTGCACCGGGGGGACGCGCTGGCGCTCGTGGACGAGCTGCGCTCCGCGCTCCCGGAGCAGCTCGCGCACGCGGACGAGGTCCTGGCCGAGGCGGACGCCGTCCTCGAGGACGCGCAGCGCCAGGCGGACGAGACCTTGGCGACGGCCCGCGCCCGCGCCCTCGAGCTCGTGCAGACGGAGCAGGTCGTGGTGCAGGCGCAGTCGCGCGCGCACGAGATCGTCGACGAGGCCGAGCGGACCGCAGAGGGTCTGCGCCGCGACGCGGACGACTACTGCGACCGTCAGCTCGCCGACTTCGAGGTCGACCTCGGCAAGGTGCTCGCCCAGGTCCAGGCCGGCCGGGCCAAGCTCGCGGGGCGGCTCGGCGGCACGGCCCCGTCCGGACCGTCACCGTTCCCGAGCACGATGGCGCCGCGCGGGCCGGAGCGGGGCTCCCGCTAGAGCCGGGCGGTACCGGTCCGGCGTCGTTCGCCCCGAGCGCTCCGCGTGCCGTAGGATCGTTCTTTGGGCTCGGCGCCTCTCGCTGCCGACCCGTGCCCGGCGGCCCGACCGCCGACCTTCCCCGAGAACCGTCCGCGAGACCTCCCGCCCGTGCGGGAGCCGACCCTGGAGCGCGCCATCGCCACCGAGAAGACGTCGCCGCTCGTGCTGGACACGCACGAGCTCGGTCGGCGACCCGGCAGCATGCGCCCCGTCGAGCGGACGGTGGCGGCACCGGCCGACCTGGGCACCGCGGTCATCGGCATCCCCGAGGGCAGCGAGCTCGAGCTCGACCTGCGTCTCGAGGCCGTGATGGAGGGCGTGCTCGTCTCGGGCTCGGTCTCCGGGCGCGCGGTCGGCGAGTGCGTGCGGTGCCTCGACGAGGTGACGCAGCCGGTCCGTGTCGACCTGGCCGTGCTGTTCTCCTACGCGGAGCGCGCGCAGGCCGCGGAGGACTCGGGGGACGACCTCGAGGACGCCGAGGACGTCTACGAGCTCGACGGCGACCTCGCCGACATCGAGCCCGCGCTACGGGATTCGGTGGTGACTGCACTACCATTCAGTCCGGTGTGCCGACCGGACTGCCCGGGCCTCTGCTCCGAGTGCGGCGTCCGTCTCGCGGACGACCCGGGGCACGCACACGAACTTGCCGACCCCAGGTGGTCGGCGCTGGAGAGCATGTTCGACACCTCGAACGTGTCCGACGAGACGAAAGAGAGCTAGCCGTGGCTGTTCCGAAGCGCAAGATGTCGCGCAGCAACACCCGTGCGCGTCGTTCGCAGTGGAAGACGACCGCCGCGAACCTCACCACCTGCCCGCAGTGCAAGGGCGACAAGCTGTCGCACGCGGCGTGCCCGACGTGCGGCACCTACAAGGGCCGCCAGTACGCCGAGGCGCTGCGCTCCGAGCACGCAGGCTGAGGCGCGTGGCACCGGCTGCACCGGCAACCGGTCTGCTCGAGAAGCTCGGGGTCCAGCTGGATCCCGAGCTTCTCGTGCTTGCGCTCACGCACCGGTCGTTCGCGCACGAGAACGGCGGCATCCCGACGAACGAGCGTCTCGAGTTCCTCGGTGACACCGTGCTCGGACTCGTGGTGACCGAGACGCTGTACCGGCGTCACCCGGACCTGTCCGAGGGCGAGCTCGCCAAGATGCGGGCCGCGACGGTGTCGCAGAAGTCGCTCGCCATCATCGCGCGGGCCCTCGACCTCGGGCGGTTCGTGCTGCTCGGCAAGGGCGAGATCCGCACGCGCGGCAACGACAAGGACTCCATCCTGTCCGACACGGTGGAGGCGCTGATCGGTGCCGTCTACCTGAGCCACGGGCTCGAGCCTGCGCGCGAGCTGGTGCTACGCCTCGTCGAGCCTCGGCTGGCCGCCGCCGCGGACC
This sequence comes from Cellulosimicrobium sp. NPDC057127, assembly GCF_042670945.1. Taxonomy (NCBI): domain Bacteria; kingdom Bacillati; phylum Actinomycetota; class Actinomycetes; order Micrococcales; family Promicromonosporaceae; genus Cellulosimicrobium; species Cellulosimicrobium sp. NPDC057127. The sequence continues at coordinate 24,171 of NZ_JBHUUP010000012.1, read as the reverse complement.
TGGGCGCCGGGCTGGACTGGAAGACGTCCCTGCAGGAGGCCGCGGCCGCCGCGGGGATGAGCGCGCCCGCGTACTCGAGCGACGCGGTCGGGCCGGACCACGCGCGCGTGTTCACGTCGTACGTGCACCTCGACGGTCGCCTGTACGGCACGGGCAGCGGGACGGCGAAGAAGTACGCCGAGCAGGAGGCGGCCGAGCGGGCGTACCGCGCGATCGCCGTCGAGCAGGCCCAGCGGGCCGCGGCCACCGACGAGACGACCGAGCCCGCGGGTGCCTGAGCTCCCCGAGGTCGAGACCGTCCGCGACGGACTCGCGCGGCACGTGCTCGGCGGCGTGGTGACGGACGTCGAGGTGCTGCGCGACTACAGCGTCCGCCGCCACGACGGCGGACCGGCCGGGTTCCGCGACCAGCTCGTCGGCCAGCGGCTCGACGCGGCGGTCCGCCGGGGCAAGTTCCTCTGGCTGCCGCTCAGGCCCACCAGCGCGTACGGGGCGCCGGACGAGCGGCCCGCGGCCGCGCTGCTCGCGCACCTCGGCATGTCGGGACAGCTCCTCGTGCGCTCGGAGGACGGTCTCGCCGTCCGGTCGCCGCACCTGCGCGTGCGCCTGCTCCTCGAGCCCGAGGGCGGCGGCGACGCGCTCGCGCTCGACTTCGTCGACCAGCGCACGTTCGGTCACCTGTCGGTCCAGGACCTCGTCCCCACGCCCGACGGCGCCCCGGGAGGTCTCGGCACCGAGCTCGCCGCGGTCCCGGAGCCGGTCGCGCACATCGCGCGCGACCTGCTCGACCCGGCGCTGCGCCGTGACGACGTCGTCGCGGCCGTCCGCCGTCGTCGCACGGGCGTGAAGCGGGCGCTGCTCGACCAGACCGTCGTGTCCGGCGTCGGGAACATCTACGCCGACGAGGCGCTGTGGCGCGCCCGCCTGCACTACGCGCGCGCGACCGACACCCTGCGCCGGCCTGAGGCGCACCGGCTGCTCGACGCCGCCGCGGAGGTCATGAGCGAGGCGCTCGTCCAGGGCGGCACGAGCTTCGACGCGCTCTACGTCAACGTCAACGGCCAGTCGGGGTACTTCTCGCGCTCGCTCGCCGTGTACGGGCAGGAGGGGGAGCCGTGCCCGCGCTGCGGCACGCCCGTGCGGCGCGACGAGTTCATGAACCGCTCGGCGTACACGTGCCCCCGGTGCCAGCCGCGCCCTCGCAACGGGCGGTGGTGACCCGGCGGCGGGTCCGTCCCGTCAGCGCTCGACGACGTTGCGCAGCGGCCGGCCGGCGCGCAGGTTCTCGAGGTTCTCCTGCACGAGCTGCGACGCCCCCTGCGGACGGTTGCCCGCCGCGTGCGGGGTGAGGACGAGCCGCGGCGCGTCCCACAGGGGCGACCCGGCGGGCAGGGGCTCGGTCTCGGTGACGTCGAGGGCTGCCGCGCCGAGCCGGCCCTCCCGCAGGGCGGCGACGAGCGCGTCCTCGTCGACGGTCGCGCCGCGGCCGACGTTGACGAACACCGCGTGGTCGGGCAGCTGGTCGATCCGTGCGGCGTCGAACGCGTGCCGGGTCGCGTCCGTGGCGGGCAGGAGCGAGACGAGGACGTCCGCGGTCGGCAGCACGTCCGCCAGGTCCTCGTCGGTCACGACGGGGTAGCCGTGGCGCTCGCCGCGGCTGCTCGCCACGCCCGTCACGCGTGCGCCGAGGGCGGTCAGCAGCGGCGCCAGCCGGGCCGCGATCGACCCGAACCCCCACACCACGACGTGGGCGCCGTCGAGCGTGTAACGGCGCGCCGTGGCCGGGTCGGCCTGCGCGACGGTGTGCCGCGTGTCCCACCGGTGCTCGCGCTGCGCGGCGCCGAGCTCGTCGAGGTGGCGCACGACGGCGAGCAGGAGCGCGAGCGTGTGCTCGGCGACCGGGCCGTCGTGCAGCGACCGCCCCGACGTGATCGTGACGTCGGGCGCGAAGCCGGCGGCGAGCACCGCGTCGGGCCCCGCGGCGAGGGTCTGGACCCAGCGCAGACGCTCGAGGCGCCGGGCGGCGTCGACGAGGTTGTCGGCCGTGCTCGCCCAGGCGACGAGCACCTCGGCGTCGAGCACCTCGGCCGGGAGGGGGGCCGTCGGGTCGTACCCCACGACCTCGTCCTCCGGTGCCGGGTGCACGTCGAGGGCGAAGGTGTCGGGGACGAGGATCTTCACGGCGTTCTCCAGCGCGTCGGGGAGTGCGGGCCCGGCGAACGTACCAGCGGTGCCGGGCACCCACCCGGCGACGGTCAGCGCACCGTCGGGGCCTCCTGCTCGAGCGCCCAGCGGTAGGCGGGCAGGGCCAGGAGCTCGGCGTGCGTGCCTCGCGCGACGACCCGTGCCGTGCCGTCCGGCTCGTCGTCGGGACGCCCGAGCAGCAGCACCTCGTCGACGGCCTCCAGGGCGCTGAGGCGGTGCGTCGCGAGGACGACGCCGCGCGGGACGCCGCCGTGCGCCGTCGCGCCGTCCGTCCCGGCGCTGCGCGTCGTCGCGACGAGGTGGCGCACGAGCGCGTCGGCGGTCGCGCCGTCGAGGTGCTCGGCCGGTTCGTCGACGAGCAGCAGCGGAGCGGGCGCGAGCAGCGCACGGGCGACGAGGAGCCGGCGGCGCTCGCCGCCCGACACGTCGGTGCCGTCCGGGCCGAGCGCCGTGGCGAGGCCGTCGGGCAGCGCGTCGAGCCAGGCCCCCAGGCCGACCTCCCGCAGGGCCGACTCCGCGTCGGCCTCGGTCACGTCACCACGGGCGACGCGCAGGTTCTCGAGCACGGTCGTGTGGAACACGTGGCCGTCCTCGGCGACCAGCACGACCCCGCGCGCGGCGTCCTCGCGGGGGAGCGCCGCGACGTCGGCGTCGTCGAGCGTCGCCCGCCCGGCGAGGGGCGGCAGCAGGCCCGCGGCGGTGGCGAGGAGCGTCGTCTTGCCCACGCCGGACGGGCCGACGAGGGCGACGGCCCGGCCCGGTCGCAGGGCGAGGCCGACACCGGCGACGACGGCGTGGTCGCGGCCTGGCCACGAGGCCGCGACGTCGTCGAGCGCCAGCGTCGTGTCAGCGCCACGACGCGCCCCGGCGGCAGGAGGTGCTGACACGGGGAGCGCCTGGCCCGACGTGTCAGCGCGACGGGATGCCGTGGTGCTGGCTGGTGCTGACACGTCGAGCAGGTCCATGACGCGCGCGGCCGCCTGTCGGGAGCGGTGGAGCTGCACGGCCGCACCCGGCAGCGCGTTCGCCGCCTCGAACACCGCGAGGGGAGTGAGCACGACGACGGACAGCTCCTCCGGCGTCAGGGTCCCGGCAACGACGGCGGGGACGCCGAGCAGCAGCGCCGCGAGCACGGCGAGCCCGACGGCCGCGGCGGCGATCCCGGCGGCGACCCCGGCCGTGCGGGCGCCGTCGTCGGTGGTGCGCGCGAGGTCGCGGTCGGCCGCGCGCAGGTCGTCGAGACGTCCGCCGAGGCGCCCGGACACCGCGAGCGCCCCGGAGGCCTCGAGGATCTCGAGCGTGGTCGTGGTCATCGCCGCCCGGGCGGCGGCGCCGCGCGCCTCGACCTGCCGTGCCGAGCGTGCCGACAGCCACGGCGCGACGACCGCGGCGAGCACGAGGCACAGCGCCAGCGTCACGCCCGCGGCGGGCAGGAAGGCGGCGACGAGCGCCACCGAGCCGGCCGACACGGCGAGCGCGACGCCTGCGGGGACGAACGCGCGCACGACGACGTCCCCGACGTCGTCGACGTCCGCGCCGACACGCGCCAGCAGGTCCCCGCGGCGCAGGCGGGCGACGGACCCCGCCGACCCGCCGGCGAGCGCGGCGTAGAGGTTCGCGCGCAGGGCCGCCATGCCGCGCAGGGCGACGTCGTGCGACGCGAGCCGTTCGAGGTAGCGGAACACGCCGCGGGAGATGCCGAACGCCCGCACCGCGACGACCGCGACCGACAGCGTGAGCACCGGGGGCATCTGGGACGCGCGGGCGACGAGCCACGCGGCGACGGCCGCGAGCGCCACGGAGGAGCCGAGCGCGAGCGTGCCGAGGACCACGGCGGTGACGACGCGGCGGCGCCGCACGTCGAGCAGCCGTACGGCCTGCCACAGCGGGTCGGCGTGGAGCCGGTCGGCGAGCGGGCGGGGGACCAGGCTCATGCGGCGGCCTCCGTCCGGTGGACCGTGAGCGCGTCGGCCGTGCCGGCCGCGGCGACGTCGACGACCTCGTCGGCCGCGCGGACGAGCGAGGTGCGGTGCGCGACGACGACCACGGTGCGGCCCTGGTCGCGCCACGTGCGCACGGCGTCGAGCACGACCTGCTCACCGCGGGCGTCGAGGTGGGCGGTCGGCTCGTCGAGCACGACGAGCGGCGTGCGGGCCGGGTCGCCGAGCAGGGCCGCGGCGAGGGCGGCGCGCTGGCGCTGGCCCACGCTCAGCCCCGTCCCCCCGCGGCCGACCGGGGTGTCCCAGCCGTGCGGGAGCCCTGCCACGACGTCGTCGAGCCCGGCGGTCGCGGAGGCGCGGGCGAGGGTGGTCTCGTCGACGTCACGGCCGTCCGTGACGGCCTCGCGCAGCGTCCCGGGCGGCAGGGTCGGGCGCTGGGGGAGCCAGGCGACCTGCGGCCAGTAGGTCGTGGGGTCGATCTCGTCGAGCGGCACGCGCACGCCGTCGGACGACGTCCAGGTGACGGTGCCGTGGTCGGGGCGCACGAGCCCGAGCAGGACGAGCGTGGCCGTGGTCTTGCCGGCGCCGCTCGTCCCGGTGAGCGCGACGACGCGGCCGCCGGGCACGCGTGCCGCGTCGCCGCCGCGGCCCGGGGAGCCGTCGCCGACGCGCAGGACGAGGTCGAGGCCCGCGGGTGCCAGGACGTCGCGCTCGCCGGCGCGCACGCCGACGCCCGCGAGCGTGAGGGTCGAGCCGGCGAGGCGGGGCGCGGGACGGCGCCCCGTCTCGGGCGCGGGCTCGTCGAGCACGGCGAACGCCTGGTGAGCCGCGGCGATCCCGTCGGTGGAGGCGTGGAAGTGGGTGCCGACCTGCCGCAGCGGCAGGTAGACCTCCGGGGCGAGGACGAGCACCGCGATCGCGGGCTCGAGGTCCATGCCGCCGTGCACGAGCCGGAGCCCGACGCCCACGGCGACGACCGCGACGGACAGCGTGGTGAGGAGCTCGAGGACCATGCCGGAGAGGAACGCGACGCGCAGCGTCCCCATCGTCGCGCGCCGGTTGGCGTCGCCCAGCGCGCGCACGCGTCGTTCCGGCCCGCGGGCGCGGCCGAGCGCGAGGAGGGTGGGCAGCCCCGCCAGCAGGTCGAGCACCTGCGCCCCGAGGCGCTGCATGACGACGAGCCGGCGCTCCGAGGTCCCTTGCGTGAGCTGGCCGACGAGTACCATGAACAGCGGGACGAGGGGGATCGTCACGGCGATCACGACGGCGGACACCCAGTCCAGGCCCAGCACCAACGCGAGCGCGGCGGGCGTGACCGTCGCGGCGAGCAGGAGCTGGGGCAGGTACCGCACGAGGTACGGCTCGAGCGCGTCCAGCCCTCGCGTCGCGAGCGTCGCGACCTCCGGGCCGCGCCCGCTCGCGAGCCACCGCGGCCCGAGCGCCGCGGCGTGGGCCACGACCTGCTCCCGCAGCTCGGCGACGGTGCGGGTCGCGGCCCGCAGGGCGAAGCGCTCCTGCGCCCACGACGTCGCCGCCCGGGCCACGACCACGGCCGCGAGGAGACCGAGCGGGCGGGCGACGTCGTCCAGGGACGCCGTGCCCTGCACGGCGGGGGCCAGCACCGCCGCGAGCAGGATCGCCTGTGCGACGACGAGGGCTGCCGTGAGGAAGCCCAGAGCCGCCGTGAGCGCGACGTACCCGCGCGCGGCGCGCGCCTGGCGAAGGAGGCGAGGGTCGAGCGGCTTCACGTGCGGGGTGCCTCGTCAGGCGTCCCGGCCGAGGTCAGCCCGCGACCCGCCGCGCCGCCCGACGAGGCCCCGCCGAACGCGGCCTCGCGCACCTTCCGCAGGGACAGTCCGGCAGGGGCCGGGATGTCGTGCGTCGACAGGCGGCGGCGGAACACCCAGTACGTCCACGCCTGGTAGGCGACGACGAGCGGCGTGAGCACGAGGGCGACCCAGGTCATGACGGTGAGCGTGTAGTCCGTCGACGACGCGTTGTGGACGGTGAGCGAGTTCGCCGGGTCGGTCGCCGGCATGACGTCGGGGAACATCGAGCCGAAGATCAGCACGACGGCCGCGACGATCGTCACCGCGGACCACGTGAACGCCCGGCCCTCGCGGCCGCGCCGGTTGGCGACGAGCGTCGTGACGAGGCCGCCCGCGGCGGCGAGCACCGCGAGCCACGTCCACGCGACGGAGTACGCGAGCTGCGCCCAGACGGCCCAGCCTCCCGCGAGCACCAGCGCGGCGAGGCCGAACCCGGCCGCGAAGCGGCGTGCGCGGTGGCGGATCTCGCCGTCGGTCTTGAGCGCGACGAAGACGGAGCCGTGCAGCAGGAAGAGGCTGAGCGTGACCAGGCCGCCGAGCAGCGCGAACGGCGACAGGAGCGAGAAGAACCCGCCGACGAACTGGTGGTCCGCGTCGAGCTGCACGCCGCGCACGAGGTTCGCGAAGGCGACGCCCCACAGGATCGCCGGGACCCAGGAGCCGACCTGGATGGCCAGGTCGCAGCGCCGGGCCCAGCCCGCGTCGGCGATCTTGCCGCGGTACTCGAACGCGACGCCGCGCACGATCAGCGCGACGAGGATCATCAGCAGCGGCAGGTAGAAGCCCGAGAACAGGGTCGCGTACCACTCGGGGAAGGCGGCGAACGTCGCGCCGCCGGCGGTGAGCAGCCACACCTCGTTCCCGTCCCACACGGGTCCGATGGTGTTGATGAGGACGCGGCGCTCCTTCTCGCGGTGCTCCTTGTCGCCCCGGGGGAGGAGGGACACGAGCATGCCCACCCCGAAGTCGAAGCCCTCGAGCACGAGGTAGCCCGTCCACAGGACGGCGATGAGCAGGAACCAGACGACGGCGAGATCCACGGCGGGTGCTCCTTGCGTGTCAGCGAGTCGGGTGTCGTGGTCGCGTCAGTACGCGAAGGACAGGGGTCGGTCGACGGAGTCGGACGAGTCGTCGCCGTCCCCGTCGTCGTCGCGACGCTGCGCCTCGGGCGACTCGTCGCGCACCGACAGCGGCACGCCCTCGACCGTGTAGCGCCGGATGAGCAGGAACCACACGGCGGCGAGCGCCCCGTAGACGAGCGTGAAGACGATCATGGACGTGAGCACCATCCCGGGGCTGACCGCGGTCGAGACGCCGCGCTCGGTGAGGAGGCGGATCTGGTCGATACCGGTGGGGTTGGGCGCGACCACCCAGGGCTGACGCCCGACCTCCGTGAAGATCCAGCCGAACGAGTTCGCGAGGAAGGGCATGGGGATCGCGATCAGCCCGACACGGGCGAACCACACGTTGTCCGTGACGCGCCCCTTGCGGGTCAGCCAGAGCGCCATGAGCGCGAGCAGCACCGACCCGGCGGCCATGCCGATCATGAGGCGGAACGACCAGTACGTGATCGCGAGGTTCGGCGTGTACGTCACCGGGTCGCCGGCCGCGGTGGTGTCGCCGAAGCGCTCGGTCATCTGCTCCTGGACGTCCTCGACGCCGGGCAGGTAGCTCTCGGGGCCGGAGAAGTGGCCGGTGCCGAGGTAGGACGCGAGGCCCGGGATCTCGATGAGGTGCCGCACGTTCTCGCACGAGTTCGACAGGTCGCCGATGGTGAGGATCGAGAACGCGGCGCCCTCCTCGCCCTCGCACAGCGCCTCCGCGGACGACATCTTGCCGGGCTGCTGCTCGTACATGATCTTGCCCTGGATGTCGCCGGAGATCCCGACGCCGAGGCCGCCCACCAGCATCGCGACGACGCCGAGGAGCACGGCCGGCCGGTACACGTCCCGCGCGAGCTCCACGTTCTCGGCCGTGCGCGTCCGCACCAGCCGGACCATCCACCACGCGGCGATGCCGGTGACGAACGTGCCCGCGGTGAGCATCGTCGCGGTGATCTGGTGGGGGAACGCGGCGAGCAGCGTGTTGTTCGTGAGCACGGCCCAGATGTCGTTCATCTCGGCGCGGCCCGTCTCCGGGTTGTAGATCGCCCCGACCGGGTGCTGCATCCACGAGTTCGCCGCGAGGATGAAGAACGCCGACAGGTTCGTCGCCAGCGCGACCGCCCAGATGCACGCGAGGTGCACCTTCTTGTTCAGCCGGTCCCAGCCGAAGATCCACAGGCCCAGGAACGTCGACTCGACGAAGAAGGCGGCGAGCGCCTCCATCGCGAGCGGCGCGCCGAAGACGTCGCCGACGAAGCGCGAGTACTCGCTCCAGTTCATGCCGAACTGGAACTCCTGCACGATGCCGGTCACGACGCCGAGGGCGAAGTTGATGAGGAGCAGCTTGCCGAAGAACTTCGTCAGCCGCAGCCAGCGCTCGTTGCCGGTGCGGACCCAGGCCGTCTGCATGATGGCGACCAGGGGCGAGAGGCCGATCGTGAGCGGCACGAAGATGAAGTGGTAGACGGTGGTGATGGCGAACTGCCACCGGGCGAGGTCGAGGGCTTCCACGTGCGCTCCAGGGGAGAACGGCGGGTCGGGGCGGAGCACCGGGGTGGGTCGGCGAGGTGCCCGTCCGGTTCCGGTGGTAGCTCCAATCTGCACCATCGAGGACCTGCAAGATGACGGAAAGTGCTGAAAACGCGCGCCTTGTGACCATGTTCACAAGGGTGCGGGACGAAGGTCCCGCACCCCCGGGACGGGCGGCCCTGCGACCGGTGCGTGTCGGAGGAGCCGGTCGTCACCCCTGTGCGATACTGGGCGGGCCGGGAGGGCACCGCATCGTCCCCTGGCGCACACGTGCTCGCAGCAACCGCGGACAGCGGCTCGCGGAGCGCCGCCCAGGGGCGAAGGGCCCGAACGGCAGGCGCCCGCGTCGCGCTCGCGGGCTGCGGCCGTGACCGACGACTTCCGTCGCGGGGACAGCGCTCAGGAGCGCTCCGCCCCGAGCGACGACGACCGTTCGAGGGGCCGCACGGTGCGGGGCGGGACCTCGGGCAAGCAGGAGCACGACGCGTGACGCTCGACAGCACCTCTGACAGCACGGCCGGCGACAACTCCGGCGAGACCCCTCAGTCCGGGACCCCGGCGGCGGGCGGCCGCAAGCCCGGCCGACGACGCGCGACCCGCAGCGTCGCACCGCCCCAGCACCCCGCGGAGGCGCCGGCGGCACAGCCCGCGAGCCCCACGACCGGGTCGACCTCCGCGACCGGTGCGAGCGGCGCCGGCTCATCGGCGCCCGCCGAGCCGGCCACCACGGAGCCCGTGGTCACGACCACGGAGCAGGGGGAGCGCCCCGCGCGCCGTTCGCGCCGCGCGACCCGCGACACCACCTCGGCCACCCCGGCGGTGACGCCGGACGCCGACACCTCCGCCGCCGCGCCGGCGGCGTCGGCAACCACCGAGGCCGGTGACGGGGCCGACGCCGGGCAGACCGGTGCCGGCACCGCGCGGTCGACCGCGAAGACCGCGGGCGGACGGTCCACCGGCCGCACGCGGTCGGGCGCCGCGAAGCGCTCCTCCAAGGCCGCCGCGCAGACGCCCGAGGCCGCGGACACCGCCGACGCGACGGAGAGCGCCTCGCCGACGGCCGAGCCGGCCGGACGCGCGCAGGCCCCGGTGCTCGACGTGCTCTCCGAGTTCGGGCTGACGACGCGCTCCACCGTCCCGGAGGCGACGACCTCGCGGGAGCCGGACGCCGACGCGCTGTTCGGCGCGCCCGAGGAGCCGCGCCGTCCACGCCGGGCGAGCCGCCGCGCGACGTCCGCCCCGACGACCGAGGGCGGCGCGACCGACGTCGCTCCGGCCGAGGGCGAGACGGCGCCGGGTGCGTCGCGGACCGGGGCCGCGCCCGCGGTCGATGCTGGTGCACCGGCCGCGGAGGCGGCCGCGGAGAAGAAGCCGGCCCGCCGGTCCCGCCGGGCGACCAAGACCCAGGCCGAGCCGGAGACGGCGCAGCCCGCCACCCTGGAGGACGCGACCGGGAGCGCTCCGGAGAGCGCCGCCCCGGCGGACGCCTCCGCCGAGACGCCCGCGGTGCCGGCCGACGACGCGCAGGAGCGTCCGCGCGCCCGACGCTCGCGCCGCAAGGCCGCACCGGCGGGCCCGGACGAGAGCACCGCCGTCGACGAGACGCCCGCGCAGGCGGCGGCCGAGCCGGCCGGCACGCAGGCGGACGAGAAGGCGGAGAAGAAGACCGGCAGGAAGTCCGGCACGAAGGCCGACAAGAGGGCTGACAAGAAGGCGGACGAGAAGTCCGGTCGGACGGGCGACGAGTCGCCCGCCACGACGACGACCGGCGGCACGCCGCGCCTCGCGACGACGGCGCTGCTCTTCCAGGCGCCCGACCCCGCGGCGGCACCGCGCCGCTCGCGCCGGGCGCAGAGCCCCGCCGGGCCGCCCCGGCACGTGGAGCCGACGCCCACCGCACCCGCCTCGCAGGAGCCGCCGGCCGCGACGTCGGAGGCCACGGAGCGCCCGGCCGAGCGCGGCGGTCGCACGCCCGCCGCCGAGCCGGCGCCCGAGACGCCCGCCGTGCTCTCCGGCGAGGACCGGGCCGCGGTCGAGGAGATCGAGCTCATCGAGTCCGAGCTCGCCGCGGAGGGCGTCGAGCTGCCGGACGACGCCTTCGGGCCCGAGGACTTCGTGGACCTCGAGGAGGAGCCGCAGGACGAGGCCGGCGACAGCGACGAGGCGGACACCGCCCCGCGCCGTCGGCGTCGTCGTGGCGGGCGGGGACGGCGCGGCCGCCCCGACGCCCCGCGCGAGGCCGACGACTCCGAGTCCGTGGAGTCCGGGGAGTCCGAGGGCGCGGCACCGGAGGCCGGGACAACCGGCGAGCCGGCCGACGCCGAGCCCGCCGAGGACGCTGCCGGGTCCACCGAGGGCGACGACGACGAGTCCGGCTCGAGCCGCCGTCGGCGCCGTCGGCGCCGCGGCGGGCGGGGCGAGAACGGCGACGGCCCGACCCGCCCCCGGTCGCGCGACCGCAGCCTCGCGGACGAGGTCACGGCGCTCAAGGGGTCGACCCGGCTCGAGGCCAAGCGTCAGCGCCGCCGCGAAGGTCGCGACGCCGGCCGCCGCCGCCAGATCATCACCGAGGCGGAGTTCCTCGCTCGCCGCGAGTCGGTCGAGCGCTCGATGGTGGTGCGCGAGAAGGACGGGCGCACCCAGATCGCCGTGCTCGAGGACGGCGTGCTCGTCGAGCACTACGTCTCGCAGCAGTCGCAGACGTCGATGGCGGGCAACGTGTACCTCGGACGCGTGCAGAACGTGCTGCCGAGCATGGAGGCCGCGTTCATCGACGTGGGCAAGGGCCGCAACGCCGTGCTCTACGCGGGCGAGGTCAACTGGGACGCGGCGGGCCTCGAGGGGCAGCCGCGCCGGATCGAGCAGGCGCTGAAGTCGGGCGACTCCGTGCTGGTGCAGGTCACCAAGGACCCGATCGGGCACAAGGGCGCCCGGCTGACGTCGCAGGTCACCCTGGCCGGGCGCTACCTCGTGTTCGTGCCCGGCGGCGGCATGACGGGCATCAGCCGCAAGCTGCCCGACACCGAGCGCAACCGTCTCAAGAAGATCCTCAAGGAGGTCGTGCCCGACGGTGCGGGCGTCATCGTGCGCACCGCGGCCGAGGGCGCGAGCGAGGAGGAGCTGCGCGCGGACGTCGAGCGCCTGCGCGGGCAGTGGGACGCCATCCAGAAGAAGGCGAAGAGCGCCTCGGCGCCCGCGCTGCTCCAGGGCGAGCCCGACCTCGCGATCCGCGTCGTGCGCGACATCTTCAACGACGACTTCAGCTCGCTGGTGGTCGAGGGCGACGGGGCGTGGGACGAGATCTCCACGTACGTCGAGGAGCTCGCGCCGGACCTGCGTGAGCGCGTCTCCCGCTGGACGGGGCAGCAGGACGTCTTCACGGTGCACCGTGTCGACGAGCAGCTCGCGAAGGGCATGGACCGCAAGGTCTGGCTCCCCTCGGGCGGCTCGCTCGTCATCGACCGCACCGAGGCGATGACGGTCGTCGACGTCAACACCGGCAAGTTCACCGGCTCGGGCGGCACGCTCGAGGAGACCGTCACGCGCAACAACCTGGAGGCCGCGGAGGAGATCGTCCGCCAGCTCCGGCTGCGCGACATCGGCGGCATCATCGTCATCGACTTCATCGACATGGTGCTCGAGTCCAACCGCGACCTCGTGCTGCGCCGCCTCGTCGAGTGCCTCGGCCGGGACCGCACGAAGCACCAGGTCGCGGAGGTCACGTCGCTCGGCCTCGTGCAGATGACGCGCAAGCGCGTCGGGCAGGGTCTCGTCGAGGCGTTCAGCGAGACGTGCGAGCACTGCCACGGCCGCGGGTTCGTCGTCCACACCGAGCCCGTCGAGCGCTCGGGCGGGAACGGCAACGGAAACGGCGGCTCGTCGGACGACGCGGGCGAGGGCAGGTCGCGCTCGCGGCGCAAGCGCAGCGGTTCCGGTTCGGGATCGGGCTCGGCGTCGTCCTCCGGCTCCTCCAAGGACGCTGCGATCGCCCTGCCGCACGCGGGGGTCCCGGTGCTGCCGGAGGTCTCCTCGCAGGCCCGCGAGGCGGTCAAGGCGACGCTCGCCACGATCGCCGCGGCCGCCGCGCACGCCCACGAGCACGAGGACGTCGAGGGTCTCGAGCCTGCGGTCGGCACCGACGGCGACGCGACGGCCGGCACGGCGCCCGAGCCCTCGGCCGGCGACGAGACGCCCGCCGAGAGCGTGCCGGCGGCGGCCGAGCCCGACGAGACGTCCGAGGACGGGACCGCGCCCACCGCGTGAGACCGGCGCCGGCCGGCCCGGGCCCCGGTGGGGTGCCGGCGCCGGCCGGCGTTCCGCCGGGGCGGGTGACCCTGGCATAGTGCGGGCCATGGGTTACGACCTCACGGGCCGCCTCGTCGTCGGCGTCGCCTCCTCCGCACTGTTCGACCTCTCCGACGCCGACCGCGTGCTGCGAGCCGGGGGAGAGGCCGCGTACCGCGCGCTCCAGGAGGAGCAGCTGGACGTCCCGCTCGCCCCGGGCGCCGCGTTCGGGTTCGTACGGCGTCTCCTCGCCCTCAACGACCTCGCGCCGGCCGACGACCCGCTGGTCGAGGTCATGGTGCTGTCCCGGCGCCCGCCCGAGACGGGCCTGCGCGTCATGCGCTCGGTCCGCCACCACGACCTCGCGATCACCCGCGCGGTGTTCCGCCAGGGGCGTGCGCCGCACGAGCTGGTCCGGCCGCTGCACGTCGACCTGTTCCTGTCCGCCGACGAGGCGGTGGTGGACGAGACGGTGGACCGCGGGCTGCCCGCCGGGCACGTGCTCGACCCCGCGTTCGGCGACGAGCCGGGCGAGGAGCTGCGCGTCGTGTTCGACGTCGACGGGATCCTCGCGGACGGCCCGGACGCGCAGGCGGAGGACGACCTGTCGAGCCGTCGTCCGGCAGGGGACGCGGACGTGGCGCCCGGCGGTGGTGCGCTCCGCGACCTGCTCGCCGGCCTGCGTCGCGTGCAGGAGGCCGAGCGCGCCCGGCGCGAGACCGACCCCACCTACACGCCGCGCGTGCACGTCGCCCTCCTCACGGGCCGTTCCGCGCCGGCGCACGAGCGCGCCGTCGCGACCCTCCGGGCGTGGGGGGTGCGCATCGACGACGCGTTCTTCCTCGGTGGCGTCGACCCCGCGGGCGTGCTCGAGATGCTGCGCCCGCACGTCGTCGTCGGCGACCGCGTCCAGCCGTCCGGGCCCGTGCGCGGCACGGCGCCGACGGTGCACGTCCCGTACGGCGCGTCGCGGAGGACGGCCGGAGCCGCACCCGGCACGACGTCGACCGTCGCGCCTGCGCAGAGCCCCCGACGGGCCGCGCCGGAGGCCGCCCCCGTCGAGCGCGCGGCGGGGCCCGCCCGGCCCGCGCCGGCGACGGACGCCGCACGACCTGCGACCTCCACCGCCCTGACCGTGCCCGGGCCGTCGGGTCGCCCGACCGGGACGCGTGAGCTGCCGGTCGTCACCCGGGTCCCCGAGCTGACGGTCCTGGGTGGCGAGGGCGGAGCGCCCGGCGCGGTCGAGGACTCGCGCCGGGGCCGGCGCGCGGAGCTCGCCGGTCCCGAGGGCGCGTTCCCCGACCGCAGCGAGGCGCCGAAGCCGCTCCCGGTCCGCCAGTCCGCGGCGCTCGCGCGCCACCACTGACCCGTGGACGCCGCACCGGCCGCCGACGTGCGACCCGCGCCCCGTGCCCGGCCCGGACGGGTCGAGGTGGTGTGCGGGCCGATGTTCGCCGGCAAGACCGAGGAGCTGCTGCGGCGTGTGCGGCGGGCGCAGGTGGCCGGGCGGCGCGTCCTCGTCGTCGGGCACGAGCTCGACACGCGGCGCGGGACCGGCGTCGTCAGCTCGCACTCCGGCCTGTCGGTGCCGTCGCGCACCGTCGCCGGTGCGGACGACCTCGAGGAGACCGTCGGGCGGGACGGGCCGTGGGACCTCGTCGCGGTGGACGAGGCGCACTTCTTCGGTCCCGGGCTGGTCGACGTGGTGCAGCGGCTGGCCGACGCGGGCGCCGTGCTGGTCGTCGCGGGGCTCGACGTCACCTTCGACGCCCGCCCCTTCGAGCCTTTGCCGTCCCTGGCGTCCCTCGCGGAACGGGTCGTCAGGCTCACGGCGGTCTGCGCCGTGTGCGGGGAGGACGCGGCGTTCCACGTGCGCACAGGGTCGGCCGAGGCGGCCGACGCGCTCGTCGCCGCCGCGTCCCACGTCGGGGGCGCGGAGTCGTACGAGGCGCGCTGCCGCGTGCACCTGGGCGCGGCGCCCTGGCGGCTCGGGGGAGCGGACCCGCCCGCTCAGCCGGGCGGGTCCTCGACGAGCGGCACGAACGAGTAGGTGCCGTGCTCGCTCGTGCGGAACCCGTCGCCGGCCAGGTCCCGCACGACGAGCGTCATGGCGTGCCGGACGGGCACCACCATCCGGCCCCCGGGACGCAGCTGGTCGACGAGAGGTCGCGGCAGCCGCTCCGCCGCGGCGGAGACCAGGATGCGGTCGTAGCCGCCGTCGGGCCGCCCGAGCACGCCCGGCCGGGCCCGCTCCACCTTCGCCCACGGCACGCCCGCGGCGGCGACGTTGGCAGCGCCCCACCCGGCCAGGTCCGCGTGGCGCTCGAGCCCGAGCACCTCGCCGTCCGGGCCGACGAGGTGGGCGAGCAGCGCCGTCGTCCAGCCGGACCCGGACCCCACGTCCAGGACCCGGGCCCCGGGCGTGACCTCCAGCAGGCGCAGCATCGCGGCGACCGTCGACGGCTGGGAGCTGGTCTGCCCGTGCCCGATGTCGAGCGGGCGGTCCTGGCCGGCCCAGCGACGCTGGGAGGGCGGCAGGAACGCCCGGCGGTCGACCGCGCGCATCGCGACCGTGACCGCGTCGCCCGCGGGGCGCCGTCCGCGCCGCACGTCGGCGCGGGCGGCCGCCTCGTGGGTGCGCTCGTCGTCGCGCCCGGTGTCCGCAGGCACGGCCCACCTCCCGGATCCGTCCCTCCCAGCGTGGCACCGCGAGCGGTCGCGCGCGCGGTGCCAGGCATTCGCGGCACCGCGGCATTTGACCTGCTCCCCGCACCTCCGTAGTCTTGAACGTCGGCGCGCTCTGGGCGCGCCGGTCCCGTGTGCCCACGGACGGTACGCACTCGCACGCTGCGGCGTGGTCCGAGTCTCCAAGACGTCCCCGCCGTGACGAGCACGCCAAGACTAGGAGAGATGAGCAGCAACGTGGTGTACGCGATCGTCAAGGCCGGTGGCCGTCAGGAGAAGGTTTCCGTCGGCGACATCGTCGTGGTGGACCGTGTGTCCGCCGGCGTCGGTGACTCCGTCGAGCTGCCCGCTCTCCTGCTGGTGGACGGGGAGAAGGTGACCACCGACGCCGCGAAGCTCGCGAAGGTCAAGGTCACCGCCGAGGTCGTGCGGGACGAGAAGGGTCCGAAGATCACGATCCTGCGGTACAAGAACAAGACCGGTTACCGCCGTCGCCAGGGTCACCGTCAGCAGCTGACCCGCCTCAAGGTCACCGGCATCAAGTGATCTCCCGCGGCGTGAGGTGACGGGCCCCCGGGCCCGGCCGACCGCCGCCAGGCACCTTCCCCTTCGCACGAAAGCAGGTCCGTCATGGCACACAAGAAGGGCGCGAGCTCCTCGCGCAACGGTCGCGACTCGAACGCCCAGCGCCTGGGCGTCAAGCGCTTCGGCGGTCAGGTCGTCAAGTCGGGCGAGATCATCGTCCGTCAGCGCGGCACCCACTTCCACCCCGGTGACAACGTCGGCCGCGGTGGGGACGACACACTGTTCGCCCTCGCTGCCGGCGCCGTGCAGTTCGGCACGCGCCGCGGCCGCAAGGTCGTCGACATCGTCGCCGTCGAGGCCTGAGCGGCACCGACCCAGACTTCCCGCAGGAGGGGCGCACCGTGGTGGTGCGCCCCTCCTGCTGTTCCACCGCGCGCACCTGCGAGAGGATCCACCCATGGCCACGTTCGTCGACCGCGTCGTGCTGCACGTCTCCGGCGGCAACGGCGGGAACGGCTGCGCCTCGGTGCGCCGCGAGAAGTTCAAGCCCCTCGCCGGGCCCGACGGCGGCAACGGCGGTGACGGCGGCACGGTCCGCCTCGTCGTCGACCCGCAGACCACCACGCTGCTGGAGTACCACCACTCGCCGCACCGGCACGCGCCGTCGGGCACCCAGGGCATGGGTGACGACCGCGACGGTGCCAACGGCGGCGACCTGGTGCTGCCCGTGCCCGACGGGACGGTCGTGAAGACGCCCGACGGCGAGGTGCTCGCCGACCTCGTCGGTCCCGGCGCGGAGTACGTGGTCGCGGCGGGCGGTCGCGGCGGTCTCGGCAACGCGGCCCTGTCGTCCCCGCGCCGCAAGGCGCCGGGCTTCGCGCTGCTCGGCGAGCCGGGCGAGGAGCGCGACGTCGTGCTCGAGCTCAAGACCATCGCCGACGTCGCGCTCGTGGGGTTCCCGAGCGCCGGCAAGTCGTCGCTCGTCGCGGCGATCTCCGCGGCCAAGCCGAAGATCGCCGACTACCCGTTCACCACGCTCGTGCCGAACCTCGGCGTCGTCCAGGCGGGCGGCGCGCGGTACACGGTCGCCGACGTCCCCGGGCTCATCCCGGGCGCGAGCGAGGGCCGCGGTCTCGGCCTGGAGTTCCTGCGGCACATCGAGCGCACGGCCGTGATCGTCCACGTGCTCGACTGCGCGACGCTCGAGCCGGGGCGCGACCCGATCAGCGACCTCGACGTCCTCGAGTCCGAGCTCGCCGCGTACGCCGGCGATCTCGGTATCGAGGGCGGCCGCGTGCCGCTCATGGAGCGCCCGCGCGTCGTCGTGCTCAACAAGGTGGACGTGCCGGAGGCGCGCGAGCTCGCCGAGCTCGTGCGGCCGGACCTCGAGGCCCGCGGACTGCGCGTCTTCGAGATCTCGACCGCGAGCCACGAGGGCCTGCGCCGGCTCACCTACGCGCTCGCCGAGCTCGTCGAGAAGGCGCGGTCCGAGGCGCCCGCCCCCGAGCCGACGCGCGTCGTCCTGCGACCGCGAGCCGTCGACGAGACGGGCTTCACCGTGCAGCGCAAGGGTGGGGCGACCGACTACTGGTTCGAGGTGCGCGGCGCGAAGCCGGAGCGGTGGGTGCGCCAGACGGACTTCTCGAACGACGAGGCCGTCGGCTACCTCGCGGACCGGCTCGCCCGGCTCGGGGTCGAGGAGAAGCTCTTCGCGGCGGGCGCCGTCGCGGGCGACGAGGTGCGGATCGGCACGGACGCGAACGCCGTCGTGTTCGACTGGGAGCCCACGCTCATGACCGGGGCCGAGCTGCTCGGCGGCCCGCGCGGCTCGGACCAGCGGCTCGACGAGCGGCTGCGGCCGACGCGTGCCGACAAGCGCCGCGAGCACCACGAGCGCATGGACGCCAAGGCGGAGGCGCGCCGCGAGCTGTGGACCGAGCGCGAGTCGGGGACGTGGACCGACCCCGACGCCGACTGATCGGAGGCGCGCGAGCGCCTCGGAGGCTCCGTGGGCCCGCGCGGCCGTCACGCCGCGTCCTGCCACGTGAAACCGGCAGCGGCGACGTGCGCGCTCCGCGATGATGGGGCGGTGAACGCCCTGTCCTCCCGCTCGCAGATCGCCACCGCGCACCGGGTCGTCGTGAAGATCGGCTCGTCGTCGCTCACGGGCGACGACGGGCACCTCGACCTCGGGGCGCTGCGCGCGCTCGTCGACGTGATCGCCGCGCGGCGTGCCGCCGGGGCCCAGGTGGTCCTCGTGACCTCCGGTGCGATCGCCGCCGGCCTCGGCCCCCTGGGGCTGCCGGCCCGCCCGCGCGACCTCGCGACGGCGCAGGCGACGGCGTCGGTGGGTCAGGGCATGCTCGTCGCCCGTTACACCGAGGCGTTCGCCGCGCACGGGCTGCGCGTGGGCCAGGTGCTCCTCACCGCCGAGGACACGGTGCGTCGTGGGCACTACCGCAACGCGCAGCGGTCCCTCGAGAGGCTGCTCGACCTCGGCGTGGTCCCCGTCGTCAACGAGAACGACGCCGTCGCGACCGACGAGATCCGCTTCGGCGACAACGACCGTCTCGCCGCGCTCGTGTCCCACCTCGTGCGTGCCGACGCGATGGTCCTCCTCACGGACGTCGACGGCCTCTACGACGGCCCGCCGTCGCGGCCGGGCGCGCAGCGCGTCGCCGAGGTGCGGTCGCCCGCGGACCTCGAGGGCATCGAGGTCACCGGCCGGGGGAGCGCGGTCGGGACGGGCGGCATGCTGACCAAGCTCGAGTCCGTCTCCATCGCCACCGGCACCGGCATCCCCGTCGTGCTGACCACCGCGCGCAACGCCGCGGCGGCCCTGGCCGGCGAGCAGGTCGGCACGTGGTTCGCCGCGACCGGCCGGCGCACCACCCGACGCCGTCTGTGGCTCGCCCACGCCGCGCGCACGCGCGGGCGGCTCGTCCTGGACGACGGCGCGGTCCGGGCCGTGCAGGGCGGGCGCGCGTCGTTGCTGCCGGCCGGCATCACCGCGGTCGAGGGCGAGTTCGACGCCGGCGACCCGGTCGAGATCGTGGCCGCCGACGGGCGCGTGGTCGCGCGGGGCCTGGTCGCGTTCGAGTCGCGCGACATCCCCGGCCTGCTGGGCCGGACCACGACGGACCTGCGCGACGAGCTCGGCGAGGGCTACGACCGTGAGGTCGTGCACCGCGACGACCTGGTCCTCGTGCGGCGGCGCGACGGCTGAGGCGGACGGCGGGCCGACGGCGGTCCCGCAGCGCGGACGGGCCTCCCGGCCGGCTGCGCGCGGTCGTAGGCTCGGGCCATGACCACCACCGACGCGCGCGTCACCGGCTCCCCGTCCGCTCCGGCCGCCGAGGCCGCGGCCGGGCCGCAGCCCGACGTCACCGCGGCGGTCGAGGACGTCGCACGACGGGCCAAGACCGCCTCGCGGGCCCTCGCGACGGCGACGCGGGCCACCAAGGACGCCGCGCTGCTCGCGCTGGCCGACGCGCTCGTCGTGGCGACGGACGAGATCGTGGCCGCGAACGCCGTCGACCTCGAGCGCGGGCGGGAGAACGGCATGGCGGCCGGGCTGCTGGACCGGCTCGCGCTCACCCCGCAGCGCGTCGCCGCGATCGCCGACGCGCTCCGCGAGCTCGCGGGCCTGCCCGACCCGGTCGGCGAGGTGGTGCGCGGGTCGACGCTGCCGAACGGGTTGCGGCTGCGCCAGCTGCGCGTCCCCATGGGCGTCGTCGGCATGATCTACGAGGCCCGGCCCAACGTCACGGTCGATGCCGCCGGTCTCGCGCTCAAGAGCGGCAACGCGGTGATCCTGCGGGGCGGGTCGGCGGCCGCGAGCTCGAACGAGGTGATCGTCGCCGTGCTGGCGCGCGCGCTCGAAGCGCGCGGCCTGCCGGGCGACCTGGTGCAGTCCATCGACGCGCACGGTCGGCCGGGCGCCGTCGCGCTCATGCACGCGCGCGGCCTCGTCGACGTCCTCGTCCCGCGCGGCGGTGCGGACCTCATCCGCACCGTCGTGCGGGAGTCCACGGTGCCCGTCATCGAGACGGGCGTGGGGAACGTGCACGTGTACGTCGACGCGAGCGCCGACCGTGCCATGGCGCTGGAGATCCTGCTCAACGCCAAGACGCAGCGCGTCGGTGTGTGCAACGCCGCGGAGACCCTCCTCGTGCACGCCGACGCCGCCGCGGACTTCCTGCCCGGGGCGCTCGCCGCGCTGGGGGAGGCGGGCGTCGTCGTGCACGGCGACGAGCGGACCGCCGCCTTCGCGCCCGAGGGGCTCGAGGTGCGGCCCGCGACGGACGAGGACTGGGCCACCGAGTACCTCGCGCTGGAGATCGCCGTGCGCGTCGTCGACGACCTCGACGCCGCGATCGAGCACGTGCGCACGTGGTCGTCCGGGCACACGGAGGCGATCGTCACGCGCGACCTGCCGTCCTCCGAGCGGTTCGTCGCCGAGCTCGACTCCGCCGCGATCATGGTCAACGCCTCGACGCGGTTCACCGACGGCGGGCAGCTCGGGCTGGGCGCGGAGATCGGCATCTCGACCCAGAAGCTCCACGCCCGCGGTCCCATGGGTCTCGCCGAGCTGACGACGACGAAGTGGGTCGTCCACGGGGACGGCCACGTCCGCCCGTGACGAGCGGCGCGCCGGGACGTACCCGGTACCGCCAGGACCACGTGCTCGCGCGGCCGTGAGAGACTGGTCGGCGACCGGAGCACCTCCGGTCGCCCGCAAGCACCGCACCAACCCGCACCGTCCCGGCCGCGGGCCCCGACACGGGTCCGCCCGGGAGGACGACTCTCGAGGAGGACGTCGTGATCTCAGCCGTCGTGCTGGCCGCCGAGGAGGGCGCGGAAGCCGCGTCGCACCTGCCCATCCCGCCGCTCGCGTTCGGGCTGCTCGCCTTCGGCGGGCTGGTGGCGCTCCTGCTCGTGACGTACGCCTTCCGCAGCGTCGGCACGCGGCACTGACACGGCACGACGGACGGGGCACGCGACCGATGACCGACCGATGACCTCGCGCAGCCCTCGGCTGGGCGTCATGGGCGGCACGTTCGACCCCATCCATCACGGGCACCTCGTCGCCGCGAGCGAGGCCGCGGCGCGGTTCGACCTCGACGAGGTCGTGTTCGTCCCCACGGGGAAGCCGTCGTTCAAGCAGCACCAGTTCGTCAGCGCCGCGGAGCACCGGTACCTCATGACGGTCATCGCGACCGCCTCGAACCCCCGGTTCACCGTGAGCCGGGTCGACGTCGACCGCCCCGGTCTGACGTACACGGTGGACACCCTGCGGGACCTGCGCGAGGCGCGGCCGGACGCCGAGCTGTTCTTCATCTCGGGCGCGGACGCCATCGAGCAGATCCTGACCTGGAAGGATGCCGACGAGCTGTGGAAGATGGCACACTTCGTGGCTGTCTCGCGTCCGGGGCACCATCTGGACGTCGCCGGGCTCCCGCCCGGCGTGGTCACGACGCTCGAGGTCCCGGCGCTCGCCATCTCGTCGACCGACTGCCGTCGGCGCGCGGAGGCGGGTCGGCCGGTGTGGTACCTGGTACCGGACGGCGTGGTCCAGTACATCGCCAAGCACGGTTTGTATCGAGGTCAGCACGATGAGTGACAACGGCAGCAACATGCAGCCCGTCCGCCCGCTCACGCGGCGCGAGATCCGCGAGCGCGAGCAGGCCGCGGCCGCGGAGCGCGCCGCACAGGGTGGGGGCGCGGGCGCTCCCGCGTCCCCCGGCGCGCCCGGCGCGGGGCGCAGCGCCCAGCCGCCGTCGCGGCCGAGCGGCCCGCCGCCGTCGCGTCGGGCGCTGCGCGAGTCCACCGGGCCGACGGAGCAGGCGTCACCGCCGACGGTCGTGCGGCCGCCGGCGGCGTCCGGCGGCATGCGCGGGCTGGACGAGACCGGGCGGCTCACGCCGGTGCAGGAGACCGCCGAGCGGCACACGATCCGTCCTCCCGCACCGTCGCCGTCCGCGCCGAACCGCACGAGCGCGCGCCCGGCTGCCGGATGGCAGCGCCCGGGGGCGCCCGGGGCGAGCGGGCCGGTGCGCCCGCCGAACCCCTCCCCGGGGGCGTTCGGCGCGCCCGGTGCGAGCCCCGCCGCGCGGCCGGCCGGCCCGACGGGCGCGTCGGAGCAACCGCAGCGCACGTCGGCCTTCGGCGGCGGCCAGGCGGCGGCGCCGCGCGTGTCCGCGTCGCCGTGGTCCACCGAGCAGGCGGACCGGGGAGCGCCGGCGAGCCGGCAGGCGCCCGCGACGCCCATGTCGCCGGCCCGCACCGGTGCGTCGGCACGCCCTGCGGGGCCCGCGACCGAGCCCGCGGGCCCTGACCTGCCGTGGGCCGCGATCACCTCGGGGGCCGCGCCCGAGCGCGCGACCGGTGAGCCGTCGGCTCCCGCGTCCCCGTTCGCGGCGACGTCGGGCACCTCGGGCTCGCCCTTCGCGGCGACCGCCGCCGGGGCGCGCTCGGAGGAGTCTGGCGACGAGCTCTTCCCGCGCACCGGACGGGACGACGCGCACCCGGCCGAGGTCGACGACTCGCCCCGCGGGCCGTCGTACACGTGGTTGCACTACCTCGTCCTCGTGGCCGTCGCCTTCGTCCTCGGCCTGCTCGTGTGGGAGCTCATCTCGCGCGACGATCCCGGCCCCGCCGCCCAGGCCCCGCCCGTGTCGACGGTCGAGGTCGCTGCCGTGGACGGTGCGTTCGCACCGTCGGTCCCAGGCCGCTGAGCGGCACCGAAGAACGGAGTCTCGTGACTGCAACCGAACGGGCCGTCGAGCTCGCCGTCACCGCGGCGCGTGCCGCGTCCGACCGCAAGGCCGAGGAGGTGCTCGCGCTCGACGTGAGCGAGCAGCTCGTCCTCACCGACGTGTTCCTGCTCGCCTCGGGCACGAACGAGCGGCAGGTCTCGGCGATCGTCGACGCCGTCGAGGAGGCCATGCACAAGGCCGGCGCGAAGCCGATCCGCCGCGAGGGCAAGCAGGAGGCCCGCTGGGTCCTGCTCGACTTCGGCGACGTCGTCGTGCACGTGCAGCACGCGGAGGACCGCCTCTACTACGCGCTCGAGCGGCTCTGGAAGGACTGCCCGGTGATCGAGCTGCCCGCCGACGCGCGCGGCGGCGACGGGTCGGCGCGCGACCGGGACGAGGACGGCGACGACGGCGCGATCCGCCTGTCGGGGGAGCCGCTCGCGTGACGGCGGGCACCGTCGTCCTCCTGCGGCACGGCCGTACCGCGTACAATGCGTCCCTGCGCCTGCAGGGCCAGGTCGACGTGCCGCTCGACGCCGTGGGGCAGTGGCAGGCGGAGCAGGGCGCCGACGCCCTGGCGAGCGCGCACCGCGCGACGCGCCTGGTGTCCTCCGACCTGGTGCGCGCGGCGGACACGGCGCGTCCCTACGGGGCCGCGGTCGGTCTGGAGCCCGTGCTCGACCCGCGCCTGCGTGAGCGGAGCTTCGGGGCGTGGGAGGGGCTCACGGGCGACGAGATCGCCGCCCGCTGGCCCGAGGAGTACGCGCAGTGGCGCCGGGGCGAGGAGCCGGTGAGCGCCGGCGCGGAGGCGAAGGCGGACGTGGCGGCCCGGATGGTCGCCGCGGTCGCCGACCACGCCGCGGATCTCACCCGCGAGGACACGCTCGTCGTCGTGTCGCACGGCGCGGCGATCACGCTCGCCGTGACCGCGATGCTGGGCCTGGACCCGGCCGGGTGGCGAGGTCTCTTCGGTCTGCACAACGTGCACTGGGCGCACCTGCACGCCTCGGGGCCGACGGCGGTCCCGCCGTGGCGGCTCGTGGCGCACAACGTGGGGGCGGGCTTCCCGCTGGACCGCTGGAACGCGGGGCCGGATTGGAACTTGGAGCCCGTTTCTGCGTAGACTAGCGACGCTCCGCAGGGCGGGGATCGTACGATCCGCCGTCTGGCAGGGCTTCTCACCTGGACCTTCGGGTCCACGGGGCTGTGGCGCAGCTGGTAGCGCACCTGCATGGCATGCAGGGGGTCAGGGGTTCGAGTCCCCTCAGCTCCACCGGACGGCGAGGCGGGACATCAGGACGATGTCCCGCCT
>NZ_JBHUUP010000011.1:0-143677 GCF_042670945.1 Cellulosimicrobium sp. NPDC057127 | reverse complement strand
TCGTCCCCGGAGCCGTCCGGGGACCCGACGGGCGCTCCCGTGGGCCCCTGGTCAGCGGGCGGCAGGTCAGCGAGCGGCGTCCAGCACCCGTGCGAGGTCGTGCGGGCGCCGGGTCGACACCAGCCAGTACGGCGTCGGGTCCTGCGGGTCCTCGAGCGGGACCAGCACGCCGGTGCGCGCCCAGGCGCGCAGGCACACGTAGGCGCGCGCGTCGAGCCGCGGACCGAGCTCGGTGCGCATCCCGGGCGCGTCGAGCGTCGTCGCCGGCCCGAGGAGAGCCACGGGGATCGCGGCGCGCCCGGCGCGGAACGTGCCGTCGTGCACGGCCACCACCGGCGAGGTCCACCACAGCGCGGCGAGGCCCGCGACGGCCGCGAGGACGCCGACGGCGACCCCGAGCGGCGGGCTCGCGGGCCACAGGGCGACGGCGAGCACCGCGGCGAACGCGGGCGCCGTGAGCCAGCCGCCCGGGCCGGGCAGCACGCGCTCGCGGAACGCGGGCGGGCCCGCCGGACCGTCGGCCGGGACGCGGGGACGCGGGGACGGGTCGGCGGCGTCGGTCATGGACCCATCATCCCAGCCCGCGCACGTCGCTCGTGCGCCCCCGCGCGACGGCGGGCCGGGGGCCCGGAGGTTGCTCGCACCGGGTGCGCGAGCGCACTAGGCTCGTGCGGTGCCGATCGACCAGCAGCCCTCGACCGGGGACGTCGACGTCCTCATCACCCTCCTCGACGACGTGCCCCTGCCCGCGTACGCGCACCCGGGCGACGCGGGCGCGGACCTCGTGACGACCGTCGACGTCGAGCTGGCCCCCGGCCAGCGCGCCGTCGTGCCCACGGGCGTCGCGATCGCGCTGCCGGACGGCTACGCGGCGTTCGTGCACCCGCGCTCGGGCCTCGCCGCGCGGCACGGGCTCACGGTGGTCAACGCCCCGGGGACCGTCGACGCGGGGTACCGGGGCGAGATCAAGGTGACGCTGCTGAACACCGACGCGGCCGAGCCGGTCGTCCTGCGCCGCGGCGACCGCGTCGCGCAGCTCGTCGTGCAGAAGGTGGAGCGGGCGCGGTTCGTGCAGGCGCAGCGGCTGCCCGGGTCCCACCGTGGCGAGGGCGGCTTCGGCTCGAGCGGGGGGTGGGGCACCGCGACCTGACGCGGACGTGGCGCTGGTCACGTCGCGCGGGGGCTAGTGTGGAAGGACGGGGCGAGCGCCCCGGCGAGAGTCCCGGGCGGGTGCCCGGGCAGGTGAAGGAGCTCTTCCGTGGGTCTGTTCCGTCGTTCCAGGTCGTCGCAGCCGGCCGAGTCCTCGGCGACGCCCGACGCCGACGCGACCACGACGCCCGAGCCGACCGCGGCGGCGCAGGACGGCGTCCCGGCCGCCGGCCGGGGGCCGTACGACTCGTCGCAGGTCCCTGAGCGCGGTCCGCGCCTCGACCTGGGTGCCGTGTGGCTCCCCGGAGTCCCCGGGATGGAGCTGCGCATGGAGGTCGACAAGAAGACGCAGCGCATCACGGGCGTCGCGTGCGCGGTCGCCGGCTCCGGCCTGCAGGTCCAGGCGTTCGCCGCTCCCCGCACCGACGGCATCTGGGACGAGATCCGCGGCGAGATCGCCGCGTCCGTGACCAAGCAGGGCGGGACGGTCGACGACGTGCCGGGCCCGTTCGGACGCGAGCTCATCGCCCGCATCCCCGCCCAGGCCCCCGACGGCCGGACCGGCGTCCGCCCGGCCCGCTTCGTCGGCGTCGACGGTCCCCGGTGGTTCCTGCGCGGCGTGCTGACGGGCAAGGCGGCGGTCGACCAGCAGGAGGCCCGGCTGCTCGAGTCGGTCTTCGCGAACATCGTCGTCGTGCGCGACCAGAGCCCGCGACCGCCGCGGGACCTGCTCACGCTGCACCTGCCGGGCAAGGCGCCGGCACCGGCACCCGCCGCGCCGACCGAGGCGCCGTCGTTCGACCCGCTCACCCGCGGGCCCGAGATCACGGAGATCCGCTGACGTGAGCCCCACCCTGCGCGACGCCTGGCACGCGGCTCTCGCGTCCCAGGACGAGTTCGCGGCCGTCGAGGAGCGCACCGAGGCCTCCCGCCAGACCGGCTGCCGTGCCGTCTCGGAGCTGCCCAACCGCCGTCGCGCCCGTGTCACGGGCGTGCTGCGCTCGGTCGTCCTGCGCCCGCGCGAGGGCGTGCCGACCGTCGAGGTGGAGCTGTTCGACGGCTCCGGCGCGATCGACCTCGTGTGGCTCGGGCGGCGGCGCATCGCCGGCATCGAGCCGGGCCGCAGGGCTCTCGTCGAGGGCCTCGTGTGCGAGGTGGACGGTCGGCGCACGATGTTCAACCCGCGCTACGAGCTGCTCGCCCGCCCGGGCGAGTGACGCCGCCGTCCCCGTGCGACGGCGCCGCCGCGCCGCCGTCGCGACCCGACCCCCAGGACACCCCCGAGGACACCGCACCATGACGAGCAGCACGACGCCGAGCGCGCCCGACGGGCCCGACGACGCACCCCGGTCCGCCGCGGCGCACGACGCCGGGCGCGAGGCCGAGGGCGTGGAGACCGCGGTCGACGACGTCGCGGCGCCCGAGGACGGCACCGCGCGAGGCGTGCGCGCGCTCGCCGGGGACCGGTTCTCCGTCGCGGAGGCCGTCGGGGGCGTGCGCGGGCTGGTCGAGTCCGTCGCCCCCGGTCTCGTGTTCGTCGTCGTGTTCGTCGCCACGACGGAGCTGACCTGGTCCCTCGTGGCCTCCGTCGCCGTCGCGGTCGTCGCGGTGGTGGCGCGCCTCGCGCAGCGCACCCCGCTCACGCAGGCCCTCGGCGGGCTGCTCGGCGTGGCGATCGGCGTGGTGTGGGCGTGGCGGTCGGGCGACGCGCAGGACTACTTCGCGTGGGGGCTGTGGACCAACGCCGCGTACCTCGTCGCGCTGCTGGCCTCGCTCCTGGTGCGCTGGCCGCTCGTCGGGCTCGTCGTGGAAGGCCTGCGCAGCGGGTTCGGCGCCGGGGCGGCCTCGCCGGCGGGCGCCGACGACCGCCCGGCCGCGGGCGCCGGAGGGGACGCGCAGCCCGGGGCGTTCGCCCGGTGGGCCCGCACGTGGCGGGACGACCGCGCGCTCCTGCGCCGCTACGCCGTGGCGACCTGGCTGTGGGTCGGTCTGTTCGCCGCGCGCCTGGCCGTCCAGGTGCCGCTGTACCTCGAGGGGTCGGTCGGCTGGCTCGGCACCGCACGCCTCGTCATGGGCCTGCCGCTGTGGGCCCTCGTGCTGTGGCTGACGTGGGTGCTCGTGCGGCGCCGCGTGGTCTGACGCCGCGCGCGGTCAGCGCGGGTCGTTCGCCGGTCCGTCGGACCCCGCGCCCGACGTCTCCTCGGCGGTCTCGTCGGCCGTCTCGTCGAACGGCGGGGGGAGGGGCGCCTCCGCGTCCTCGGGCGGCAGCACGTCCGCGACCTCGCGCACCGCGCCGCCGGCCTCCGACGGCTCGACGAGCAGACGAGCGAGCGCCTCCTCGTCCGCCTCGTTGCCCGTGACGAGCAGCAGCTCGTCGCCGGCCTCGAGCGTGTCGTCCTGCGTCGGGGCCATGGGCCGCGTGCCGCGCACGACGGCGGCGAGCACCGTGTCCGCGGGCCACGCGACCGCGCCGACGCGGCGCCCCACGAGGGGTGACGACGACGGGAGCGTGACCTCGAGGATGTCGGCACCCGACTGGTGGAACGTGAAGATGCGGACGAGGTCGCCGACGGCGACGGCCTCCTCGACCATCGCCGTCATGATCCGCGGCGTGGACACGGCCACGTCGACGCCCCACGACTCGTCGAACATCCACTCGTTCTTGGGGTTGTTCACGCGGGCGACCGTGCGGGGCACGCCGAACTCGGTCTTCGCGAGCAGCGAGACGACGAGGTTCACCTTGTCGTCGCCCGTCGCCGCGACGATGACGTCGCACTCGTCGACCTTCGCCGACGCGAGGGAGGACAGCTCGCACGCGTCGGCGAGCAGCCAGTCGGCGTCCGCGACCTGGGCGACGCGCATGGCGGCGGGCTGCTTGTCGACGAGCATGACCTCGTGGTCGTGGCTCAGCAGCTCGCGCGCGATGGAACGGCCGACGGAGCCGGCCCCGGCGATGACGACGCGCATCAGTCGACCTCCGTCCGCGGCGCCCGCGTGAGCAGCCGCTCGACGGCCGGCGCCTCCTCCGAGCCCATGAGCACGTGCAGCACGTCGTTCTCCTGCAGGACCGTGCGGTCGGTGACGATCGTGCCGTCGCCGAACCGGCTGACGAACGCCACCCGTGCTCCCGTGGTCTCCTCGATGGCGCGCACGGTGCGTCCGACCCACCCGGGGTGGAAGTCGACCTGCGCGAGCCGCACCCGTCCGGACGGGTCGCGGTACTCGTCCGTCGCGCCGAGCGGCAGCATGCGGCGCAGCACCTGGTCCGCGGT
Source organism: Cellulosimicrobium sp. NPDC057127 (assembly GCF_042670945.1). NCBI lineage: Bacteria > Bacillati > Actinomycetota > Actinomycetes > Micrococcales > Promicromonosporaceae > Cellulosimicrobium > Cellulosimicrobium sp. NPDC057127. The sequence goes on along the minus strand of NZ_JBHUUP010000011.1, from coordinate 139,256 downwards.
CCAGCGCACCGTGGCGACGGTCGGGATGCCGAGGCGCTGGTAGATCTCCGCACGCTGCGGGTCGTAGATGCGCGCCACGACCTTCTCGACCCCGAACGTCTCGCGCACCACGCGCGCCGACAGGATGTTCGAGTTGTCGCCGTCGGACACCGCGGCGAAGGCGTACGCGTCCTCGATGCCGGCCTGGACGAGCGTGTCCCGGTCGAACCCGACGCCCGTCACCTTCTTGCCGGTGAACTCGCCCGGCAGCCGACGGAACGCGTCGGGGTTCTGGTCGACGACCGCCACCGAGTGGCCGCTGCCCTCGAGCGACTGCGCGAGCGTCGACCCGACGCGGCCGCAGCCCATGATCACGAAGTGCACGCACCGAACGCTATACCGCCGGCGCGACCCCGCGCCGGAGGACCGCGCGCCCCGACGCGGACGGCGGCCGCCGGGCATAGCATCAGACCTCGTGTCGGAGATCGCAGATGCCGCCAAGCGGTTGCTCGTCGGGCGGCCGGTCCGCAGCGAGCGACTGGGTCACACCCTGCTGCCCAAGCGCATCGCGCTGCCGGTCTTCGCCTCGGACGCGCTGTCGTCCGTGGCCTACGCCCCGGACGAGATCCTCCTCACGCTCGCGATCGCCGGGCTGACGGCGACGACCGTCTCGCCCTGGGTGGGGCTCGCCGTCGTCGTCGTGCTGCTGACGGTGGTGGCGTCCTACCGGCAGAACGTGCGCGCGTACCCGTCAGGGGGCGGCGACTACGAGGTCGCCACGGTCAACCTCGGGCCCAGCGCGGGGGTGGGCGTCGCGTCGGCGCTCCTCGTCGACTACGTGCTGACCGTCGCCGTGTCGATCTCGTCCGGCGCCCAGTACGCGGCCAGCGCCATCCCGGCCCTGCGCGGGCACGAGGCGACGTTCGCGATCGCGCTCGTGGTGCTGCTGACGCTCGTGAACCTGCGCGGCGTCAAGGAGTCCGGGTCGTTCTTCGCGATCCCGGTCTACCTGTTCATGCTCGCGATCGGCGCGACCGCGGTCGTGGGCTTCTTCCGCTACCTCACCGGGACGCTGCCCCAGGCGGAGAGCGCGGACCTCGAGCTCGTCGCCCAGGACGGGTTCGACCAGGGGCTCATGGGCGTCGCGGGCGCCTTCCTCGTCGCGCGGGCGTTCGCGTCCGGGTGCGCCGCCCTCACCGGTGTCGAGGCGATCAGCAACGGAGTGCCCGCGTTCCGCAAGCCGAAGTCGCGCAACGCCGCCACGACGCTCGCGCTGCTCGGCGGGATCTCGGCCGTGATGATCGTCTCGATCCTGCTCCTCGCCCGGGCGACCGGCGTGCACTACGCGGAGGACCCGCACCTGCAGCTCTCGTCGGACGGCCGGCCGCTGCCGGAGGACTACGTCCAGCACCCCGTCATCGGGCAGCTCGCGGAGGCGGTGTTCAGCGGGTTCCCGATCGCCTTCTACGTCGTCTCGGCGGTCACCGGCCTCATCCTCGTGCTCGCGGCCAACACGGCCTTCAACGGCTTCCCGGTGCTCGGCTCGATCCTCGCCAAGGACGGCTACCTCCCGCGCCAGCTCCACACGCGCGGCGACCGCCTCGCGTTCTCCAACGGCATCCTCACCCTCGCGGTCGCGGCGATCGTCCTCATCTGGGCGTTCGACGCCCAGGTGACGCGCCTCATCCAGCTGTACATCGTCGGCGTCTTCGTCTCGTTCACGCTGTCCCAGCTCGGCATGGTGCGGCACTGGACCCGCGCGCTGCGTCGCGAGCACCAGCCGCAGCAGCGCTCGCGCATGCGGCGCTCGCGCGTCGTCAACGCCGTCGGCCTGGCCATGACCGGCACGGTGCTCGTGATCGTCCTCGTCACGAAGTTCACGCACGGCGCGTGGATCGCGCTGCTCGCCATGGGTGTCGTGTTCGTGCTCATGCGCGCGATCCGCACGCACTACGACACGGTCCGCGAGGAGCTCGCCCTCGGCGACGACCACGCGCAGGCGCGGGCGCTGCCGAGCCGCGTGCACGCCGTGGTCCTCGTGTCGAAGATCCACAAGCCGACGCTGCGTGCGCTCGCGTACGCCCGCGCGTCGCGCCCGTCGATGATCGAGGCGGTCACGGTCGGCGTCGACCCGGGGGACGTCGCCGACCTCATGCGCGAGTGGGAGGCGCTCGACCTGCCCGTCCCGCTGCGGGTCCTCGACTCGCCGTTCCGCGAGATCACCCGACCCGTGCTCTCCTACGTGCGCTCCGTGCGGCGCGAGTCGCCGCGCGACCTCGTGGTCGTCTACATCCCCGAGTACGTCGTGGGTCACTGGTGGGAGCAGCTCCTGCACAACCAGAGCGCTCTGCGGCTCAAGGGCCGCCTGCTGTTCACCCCCGGCGTCGTCGTCGCGTCGGTGCCGTGGCAGCTGTCGTCGTCCGCGGGGCACACCGGTCTCGAGGGGGAGGGCTTCCGCCCGCGCTACCCGGGGACGTGACGGCCGGCCGGTCCGGGATACTGGCACCATGCCCTCCACCCCGCACGGCCGGTCCGCCGCACCCTCCCGTCCCGCCCCGGAGCCCGCCGCGGCGGAGATCGAGCTCGAGGTCGGGCCCGTCGCCCACGGCGGGCACTGCGTCGCGCGGCACGAGGGCCGCGTCGTGTTCGTCCGGCACGCGCTGCCCGGCGAGCGTGTCCGTGCGCGCGTCACGGAGGGCGGCGACGACGCGCGGTTCTGGCGCGCCGACGCGGTGGAGGTGCTCGAGGCGTCGCCCGACCGGGTGCCGTCCGCGTGGCCCGCGGCGGGGCCCGGGGGAGCGGGCGGCGGCGAGCTCGCGCACGTCGCGCTGCCCGCGCAGCGCCGGTGGAAGCGCGACGTGCTCGCCGAGCAGCTGCGCCGCCTGGCGGGCGTGGACGTCGCCGACGACGCCGGACCGGCCCTCGTGGTCGACCCCCTGCCGGGCGACGACGAGCGCGGAGGTCTGGGCTACCGCACACGGATCGACCTCGTCGCCGACGACGCGGGGCGGGCGGGCATGCACCGGCACCGCTCGCACGCCGTCGTGCCGCTCGACGCCATGCCGCTCGCGACCGAGGAGATCGCCGCCCTGGCCGAGCACGAGCGCGTGTGGACGCGCCGGTGGCGCCCGGGCACGCGCCTCGAGCTCGTGGCGCCGAGCGGGTCCGCGCCGCTCCTGCTCGTCGACGGCGAGCCGTGGCGCGGCGGGTCGCCCGACCGGCGCCCGAACGCGCGGCGCAGCGTCGTCGAGCGCGTCGAGGTGGCGGGCGCGGAGCACGCCTACCGCGTGGCCGCGGCTGGCTTCTGGCAGGTGCACCGCCACGCCCCGGCGGCGCTCGCCGAGGCCGTCCTCGCGGCGGCCGGCGACCTCGACGGCGCGCGCGTGGTCGACCTGTACGCCGGCGCCGGGCTGTTCACCCTGCCGCTCGCCGCGGCGGCCGGCGCGTCGGGGACCGTGGTCGCGGTCGAGGGCGACGAGCGCGCGGTGCGCGACGCGCGGCGCAACGCGCACGGGCTCGGGACCGTCGAGCTGCACCACGGCGCCGTCGAGCAGCTGCTCGGCGCGGACGGCGCCGCGACCGTGACGGGCGGGGGCGCGGACGTCGTCGTGCTCGACCCGCCGCGCGTCGGTGCGGGCCGGGCCGTCGTCGACGCGATCGCCGGCATGGCGCCCGCCCGCGTGGTGTACGTCGCGTGCGACCCGGCGGCCCTCGCGCGCGACGTGGGCTACCTCGGCGGGCACGGGTACGCGCTGCGCGACGTCCGCGGGCTGGACCTCTTCCCGCACACGCACCACGTGGAGGCCGTGGCGGTCCTCGAGCGCTGAGCGCGTGCACCGTGCCCGCACGACGGGGACGATGGACGGACGGGTACGACGGCAGGCCGGGGAGGTGCGGACGATGGACGGTGGGCAGCAGAGCGCTCACGCCGGCGAGGACGTCCGGGACGTCGTCGGGATCGGTGTCCTCCTGCCGAACGGCCGGCTCGCGGGGCGCCGGTTCGCCACGCGCGCCGAGGCGGAGGCCTGGGCCCGGCCGGAGGAGGGCGAGCGGGTGGTCGAGCTCAACCTCCTGTGCGACTGCGACCTGTGACCGTGGGCCGAGCCGCTCGCGGACGTGGCCGGCGAGGCCCAAGATATCTTGACGTCAAGATATATGGGGTATGCTGACGGCTGCGCTGGTCGCAGCGGGCGCCCCGGGCGTCCCGCGGCCCGGTCCGGTCCCGCCGGACCACGTCGGACCGGCGCGCAGGCCCGGCGTACGCTGGGCGAAAGCCCCCTGAACCATGGCATCCGTGCCACCGTCTCGCCACGAAGGAGCCAGGAGTGAGCAGCGTCGACACGTTCGGGTCGAAGGGAACACTGGAGGTCGGTGGGGAGGCGTACGAGATCTTCCGGCTGTCCGCCGTCGAGGGCGTCGAGCGCCTCCCGTACAGCCTCAAGATCCTCGCCGAGAACCTCCTGCGCACGGAGGACGGCGCGAACATCACCGCCGACCACGTCCGCGCGCTCGCGTCGTGGGACCCGCAGGCCCAGCCCGACACCGAGATCCAGTTCACGCCCGCGCGCGTGATCATGCAGGACTTCACCGGCGTGCCCTGCGTCGTGGACCTCGCGACCATGCGCGAGGCCGTCGCCGACCTGGGCGGCGACCCGTCCCGCATCAACCCGCTCGCGCCGGCCGAGATGGTCATCGACCACTCGGTGCAGATCGACGTCGCGGGCCGTCCCGACGCGTTCGAGCGCAACGTCGAGATCGAGTACGAGCGCAACCACGAGCGCTACCAGTTCCTGCGCTGGGGCCAGACGGCGTTCGACGACTTCAAGGTCGTCCCCCCGGGCACCGGCATCGTGCACCAGGTGAACATCGAGTACCTCGCGCGCACGATCATGACGCGCGAGGTGGGTGGGGTGCTGCGCGCCTACCCGGACACGTGCGTCGGAACCGACTCGCACACCACGATGGTCAACGGCCTCGGCGTGCTCGGCTGGGGCGTCGGCGGCATCGAGGCCGAGGCGGCCATGCTCGGCCAGCCCGTCTCGATGCTCATCCCGCGCGTCGTCGGCTTCAAGCTCTCCGGCTCCATCCCCGCGGGCGTGACGGCGACCGACGTCGTGCTCACGATCACCCAGATGCTGCGCCAGCACGGCGTCGTCGGGAAGTTCGTCGAGTTCTACGGCGAGGGCGTCGCCCAGGTCCCGCTCGCGAACCGCGCGACGATCGGCAACATGAGCCCCGAGTTCGGGTCGACCGCGGCGATCTTCCCGATCGACGGCGTGACGCTCGACTACCTGCGCCTCACGGGTCGCAGCGACGCCCAGCTCGCGCTCGTCGAGGCGTACTCCAAGGAGCAGGGCCTGTGGCTCGACCCGACGGCGGAGGGCTACGTCGAGCCGACGTTCTCCGAGTACCTGGAGCTCGACCTCTCGACGGTCGTCCCGTCGATCGCCGGCCCGAAGCGCCCGCAGGACCGGATCGAGCTCGGCGAGGCGAAGGAGTCGTTCGCCTCCGCGATCCTCGACTACGTCGGCGCGGACGAGGCGGCGCCGTTCACCGGCCTCGACGAGTCCGTCGAGGAGACGTTCCCGGCGTCCGACCCGATCGCGGCCGCCGCGCACGACAACGAGTCCGACCACCCGGTCGCGCCCGGCCACGGCGACAGCGCGACGCGCCCGCACAAGGTCGTCCCGGTGACGCTCGCGGACGGCACGACGACCGAGCTCGACCACGGGCACGTCGTCATCGCGTCGATCACGTCGTGCACCAACACGTCGAACCCGTCGGTCATGCTCGCCGCGGCGCTCCTCGCGAAGAACGCGGTGGACCGCGGCCTCGCGTCCAAGCCGTGGGTCAAGACGTCGATGGCGCCGGGCTCGCAGGTCGTCACGAACTACTACGAGAAGGCCGGCCTGTGGCCGTACCTCGAGAAGCTCGGCTTCCACCTCGTCGGCTACGGCTGCGCCACGTGCATCGGCAACTCCGGCCCGCTGGCCGAGGAGATCTCCGCGTCGGTCAACGAGCACGACCTGTCGGTCGTCTCGGTGCTCTCGGGCAACCGCAACTTCGAGGGGCGCATCAACCCCGACGTGAAGATGAACTACCTCGCGTCGCCGCCGCTGGTCATCGCGTACGCCCTGGCCGGCACGATGGACTTCGACTTCGACGGCGAGCCGCTCGGCACGGACTCCCGCGGCGAGCCGGTGTTCCTCAAGGACATCTGGCCCTCGCCGGAGGACGTCCAGGCGACGATCGACTCGTCCATCGACCGTGACATGTTCACGAAGGACTACGCGGACGTCTTCACCGGCGACGACCGGTGGCGCTCGCTCGACACCCCCGAGGGCGACACCTTCGCCTGGGACGCCGAGTCCACGTACGTGCGCAAGCCTCCGTACTTCGAGGGCATGGGCGCGCAGCCGGAGCCGGTCCAGGACATCACCGGCGCGCGCGTGCTCGCCAAGCTCGGCGACTCGGTGACGACGGACCACATCAGCCCCGCGGGGGCCATCAAGGCGGACTCCCCGGCCGGCAAGTACCTCGCCGAGCACGGCGTCACGCGCCGCGACTTCAACTCCTACGGCTCGCGCCGCGGGAACCACGAGGTCATGATCCGCGGCACGTTCGCCAACATCCGCCTGCGCAACCAGCTCCTCGACGGCGTCGAGGGCGGCTTCACGTACAACTTCGTGAAGGACGCCCAGGACACCATCTACGACGCCGCGCAGGACTACGCCGCGCAGGGCACGCCGCTCGTCATCCTCGGCGGCAAGGAGTACGGCTCCGGCTCGTCGCGCGACTGGGCGGCCAAGGGCACGGCGCTGCTCGGCGTGAAGGCGGTCATCACCGAGAGCTTCGAGCGGATCCACCGCTCGAACCTCATCGGCATGGGCGTCCTGCCGCTGCAGTTCCCGGCGGGCGAGAGCGCCGCGTCGCTCGGCCTCGACGGCACGGAGACGTTCGACGTCGCGGGCATCACGGCGCTCAACGAGGGCACCACGCCCCGCACGGTGAAGGTCACGGCGACCAAGGGCGACGGCACGACCGTCGAGTTCGACGCCGTGGTGCGCATCGACACCCCCGGCGAGGCGGACTACTACCGCAACGGCGGCATCCTGCAGTACGTGCTGCGCTCGCTCGTCGCCTGACGACGCAGCAACCGCGCGACGGCGCGTCCACCCGCGACGGGTGGGCGCGCCGTCGGGGTCATGCGCCCGACAGCACCTGGTCGCGCGCGTGCTCGCCGATCGCGCGCAGGTGCGGGGCCTCGTCGGCGGAGTGCCGCAGGAGCATCGTCGTGAGGACGACGGCCCACGCGAGCGCACGGTCCCACGTCGCGTCGTCCGTCCCGCACGCCTGCGTGACCCGCCGCCGGAACGCCTCGCGGTCGGCGCGGTCGAACGTCAGCCACGCGGTCGCGAGGTCGGTCGCCGGGTCGCCGGACGTGACGTCCCCGAAGTCGACCACGGAGGTGAGGGCGGGTGGCCGGGCGTCGTCGGTCGCGACGAGGTTCGCCGGGTGGAGGTCGCCGTGGATCCAGACGGCCGGACCGTCCCACGCCGGGGCGTGGACCAGACGTGACCAGAGGGCGAGGAGGGCGGGGCCGTCGGGCACCGTGCCGTCGCCGAGGCGTGCGCGCACGGTCTCGTCCCGCTCGGCCAGCGGCACCCCGCGGAACGGGTTCGCCGGGGCGTCCGGCGGTGCGGGCCGGTGCAGCGCGGCGACGACGTCGGCCAGCGGCGCGACGAGCCCCGAGCGGTCGGCGGGCGGCACGGCCCACACCGGCCGACCGGGGAACCACGGCACGAGGCTCCACGACCACGGGAAGACGGGCCCGCGCGTCCCGTCGCTCGGCACCCCGACCCGGACCGGCGCGGGCACGGGCACGGGCAGGTGGGGCGCGAGTCGAGGCAGCCACGTCTGCTCGTGCCGCACCAGCTCTGCCGCTGCGGCGCGGCGGGGCAGGCGCAGCGCGAGGTCGTCACCGAGGCGCAGGACGACGTTGTCCCAGCCGTGGGCGACGACGGCGAGCGGGAGGTCCGCGAGGTCGGGGTGCTGGGCGGCGAGCAGGCCGCGGGCGAGGTCGGCGGTGACGTCGACCTCGGCGGGCGGGAGGGCGGGCACGCGCCGACGCTACCCGACGTCGCGCGACCTCAGACGGGCAGGTCGAGCGTGCGCGCCCGGTCCCACGGCTCCGTCCAGCCGAGCCGGTCGAGCACCGCGTCGAGCACGAGGCCGGTGAAGCCCCACACGACGTGCTCGGTGCCGTCGGCGTGCACGAGGAACGCGGGGCTGCGGAAGGTGCGCGGCCCCCGGCGCACGACGGCGGTGCGCCGGTTCACCGGGTCGAGCAGGTCCGCGACGGGCGCACGGAACACGTGCGCCGACTCGGCGTGGTCGACGACGGCGACGGGTGTCGGGCGTGCCCACCACCCGACGACGGGCGTCACGAGGTGCCCGCTCACGGGCAGGGGGAGGCGCGCGAGCGTGCCGAGCACCTCGACGCCGGCCGGGTCGAGCCCGGTCTCCTCGCGGGCCTCGCGCAGGGCGGCGGCCACGGGGCCGTCGTCGTCGGGGTCGACGCGGCCGCCGGGGAACGCGACCTGCCCGGCGTGCGAGCGCAGCGTGGCTGCACGGGCGAGCAGCAGCACGTCGAGGTCGCGGGGCGCGGCGGTCCCGGCGTGCTGCGCCGGCACGTGGTCGAGCACACCGAAGAGCACGAGCACCGCCGCGGCGCGGGCCGTGGTGGCGTCGAACGCGACCGGCCCGTGCCGCCACTCGGACGGCCAGCTCGGGTCGGCCGCCAGCGCGGCGAGCTGGGCGCGCGCAGTCGTGGCGCCGGGGGACGTCATGGCGGCGAGGTTACCGGGGCGGTCGCTCACCAGCTGACGTGCAGCGGGCGACCCTCCTCGTACCCGGCGGCGGACTGGACGCCCACCACGGCACGCTCGGCGAGCTGCTCGAGGTCGGTGGCGCCGGCGTACGTGCACGACGAGCGCAGGCCCGAGGTGATCTGGTCCAGCAGGTCCTCGACGCCCGGGCGCTGCGGGTCGAGGAACATGCGGCCCGAGCTGATGCCCTCCTCGTACAGGCCCTTGCGCGCCCGGTCGAAGGCCGAGCCGGCGCCCGCGGTACGGGCGGCGACGGCGCGCGCGGAGGCCATGCCGAAGCTCTCCTTGTAGAGGCGGCCGGTGCCGTCGTCGTGCAGGTCGCCGGGCGACTCGTACGTGCCGGCGAACCACGAGCCGATCATCACCTGCGACGCGCCCGCAGCGAGGGCGAGGGCCACGTCGCGCGGGTGGCGCACCCCGCCGTCGGCCCACACGTGCTTGCCGAGCTCGCGGGCCGCGGTCGCGCACTCGAGCACCGCCGAGAACTGGGGCCGCCCGACGGCGGTCATCATGCGCGTCGTGCACATCGCGCCCGGACCGACCCCGACCTTGACGATGTCCGCCCCGGCGGCGACGAGGTCGCGCACGCCGTCGGCGGTGACGACGTTGCCGGCGACGACGGGCACGTCGGGCCCGACGGAGCGCACGGCCTCGAGCGCCTGGAGCATCTTGGCCTGGTGGCCGTGCGCGGTGTCGACCACGAGCACGTCGACGCCCGCGGCGAGCAGGTCCTTGGCCTTGGCGGCGACGTCGCCGTTGATGCCGACCGCGGCGCCGACCCGCAGCCGGCCCCCGGCGTCGAGCGAGGGCGCGTAGACCGAGGACCGCAGTGCGCCCTTGCGCGTGAGCACGCCCACGAGCTCCCCGTCGCGCGTGACGGGCGCGACCTTGAGCCGCGCCGCGTGCAGCTGGTCGAACGCCGCCTCGAGGCCGCCGGGGCCGTCGAGGATGCCGGCGTCCAGCACGAGCGGGTCGGACGTCATGACCTGGTGCACCTGCGTGAACCGGTCCACGTCGGCGCAGTCGGCCTCGGTGACGACGCCGACCGGGCGGCCGCCGTCGACGACGACCGCCGCCCCGTGCGCGCGCTTGCCGACGAGCGTCAGGGCGGTGTGCACGGTGTCGTGCGGGCCCACGACGACGGGCGTCTCGACGACGGGGTCCTTGGACTTCACGTCGGCCACGACCTCGGCCACCACGTCCGAGGGGACGTCCTGCGGCAGGATCGTCACGCCGCCGCGCCGCGCGACCGTCTCGGCCATGCGGCGCCCGGCGACCGCCGTCATGTTCGCCACCACGACGGGGATCGTCGTGCCCGTGCCGTCCGCCGACGACAGGTCGACGTCGAAGCGCGAGGTGACCTCGGAGCGGGACGGGACGAGGAAGACGTCGCCGTAGGTGAGGTCGGTCGCGGGGGACTGGCCGGGCAGGAATCGCATGCGTCCATCGTACGGCGGGGGCGCCGCGGCACCGGGGGGCGGTCGTGCGCCCGGGCCCCGAGTGTGCGTCAATGGCGTGAAGGTCTCGTCGTCACGTGCAGCGGCGCACGGGCCACCGGCGCGCACCGCCTAGAGTTGTCGGGCTGGTCGGACGGGAACGGAACGGAGCACCGCATGAGCCTGCTGAGCACGATCACCTCTCCCGAGGACGTGCAACGGCTGACCCCCGCCCAGGCCCGCGACCTCGCCGTCGAGATCCGGGCGTTCCTCGTCGACTCGGTGTCGCGCACCGGCGGGCACCTCGGGCCGAACCTGGGCGTCGTCGAGCTGACGCTCGCCATGCACCGGGTCTTCGCGTCGCCCACGGACACGTTCGTGTTCGACACGGGCCACCAGTCGTACGTGCACAAGCTGCTCACCGGGCGCCAGGACTTCTCCGCCCTGCGCAAGAAGGGCGGCCTGTCCGGCTACCCGTCGCGCGCGGAGTCGGAGCACGACGTCGTGGAGAACTCGCACGCGTCCACCGCCCTGTCGTGGGGCGACGGCATCGCCAAGGCGAACGTCGTGCGCGGCCTCACCGACCGCCACGTCGTCGCGGTCATCGGCGACGGCGCGCTCACGGGTGGCATGGCGTGGGAGGCGCTCAACAACATCGCCGAGTCGCAGGACCGGCGTCTCGTCGTCGTGGTGAACGACAACGGGCGTTCGTACTCGCCGACGATCGGCGGCCTGGCCCACCACCTGTCGACGCTGCGCACGACGCGCGGCTACGAGTCGTTCCTCGAGTGGGGCAAGCGCACGCTGAGCCGCTCGGGCGCGCCCGGCCGGTTCGCGTACGAGTGGCTGCACGGGCTGAAGAAGGGCCTCAAGGACGTCGTCGCGCCGCAGGGCATGTTCGAGGACCTCGGCATCAAGTACGTGGGTCCGGTCGACGGGCACGACATCGAGGCGATGGAGCACGCGCTGCGCCGCGCGAAGGCGTACGGCGCGCCCGTCATCGTGCACGCGCTGACCGAGAAGGGGCGCGGGTACACGCCCGCGGAGCAGGACGTCGCGGACCGCTTCCACGCGGTCGGCAAGATCCACCCCGAGACGGGGCTGCCCGTCGCGCCGTCGCGGTTCGGCTGGACGTCGGTCTTCGCCGACGAGATCGTGCGGATCGGGCGGCGTCGGCCCGACGTCGTGGCCATCACCGCGGCGATGCTCGAGCCCGTGGGCCTCAAGCCGTTCGCGCAGGCGTTCCCGGAGCGCACGTTCGACGTCGGCATCGCCGAGCAGCACGCCGCGACGTCGGCGGCCGGCATGGCGTTCGCCGGTCTGCACCCCGTCGTCGCCGTGTACGCCACGTTCCTCAACCGGGCGTTCGACCAGGTGCTCATGGACGTCGCGCTGCACCGGGCCGGCGTGACGTTCGTGCTCGACCGGGCGGGCATCACCGGCGACGACGGCGCGAGCCACAACGGCATGTGGGACATGGCGATGCTGCGGATCGTGCCCGGCCTGCGGCTGGCAGCGCCGCGCGACGAGGAGACGATGCGCGCCGCGCTGCGCGAGGCCGTGGACGTCGACGACGCACCGACCGTCGTGCGCTACCCCAAGGGCGCGCTCGGCGACGCCCTGCCGGCGGTCGACGAGGTCGACGGCGTGGACCTGCTCGCCGTGCCGGACGCCGCGCGCACGAGCCCCGCGGAGCGCCGGCGCGTGCTGCTCGTCGGGGTCGGGTCGATGGCGCCCGTCGCGCTGGGCGCCGCGGAGGCGCTCACGGCGCACGGGCTCGACGTCACGGTCGCGTCCCCGACGTGGGTGCTGCCGGTGCCGAGCGCCCTCGTCAAGCTCACGGGCGAGCACGACCTCGTCGTGACCGTGGAGGACGGCGTCGTCGACGGCGGCGTCGGGGCGATGCTCGGGCAGCGCGCGGTCGGCTCGGGCGTGCGCACGCCCGTGCACGCGATCGGGCTGCCGGTGGCGTTCCTCGACCACGCGAGCCGCGACCAGGTCGTGGCCGAGCGTCGCCTGACGTCCGCGGACGTGACGCGGGACGTCCTGGACGCCGTCGGGACCCTCTGACGCGTCAGGAGTGGGTCTCGGTGACCGCGTGCTCGACGACGGCGCGCAGGTCACCGCCTGCGTCGGCGAACCAGCCCCGCTGACGGGCGGCACCGTTGCCGCGCGACCACACGTGCCCGAGCAGCTCGGTGACGGCGTCGAGGTCGCCCGCGTCGGCCAGGGCCTCGCGCACGTGCGCCACGAGCTGGCCCACGACGTCGTGCGCGGGGGCGGGGCGCCACGTCAGCGGCGACACGAGGTCCTCGACGAGGCCCGAGCGGCCGGCTCGCCAGGACGCGGTGCGCAGGAGCTCGGGACGCAGCTCGGGCGCCGGGCGCCCGTCCGCCGCCTCGCGCGCGGCCGTCTCGACGAGCCCGCGCGACAGCGCGGCCACGAGCGTGGCGGTGTCCGGGTGCAGGCACACGTCGGCGATGCGGATCTCGACGGTCGGGTACCGGGCGGACAGCCGGGCGTCGAAGTAGACCATCGCCTGGTCGAGGATCGTGCCGGTGGCGACGAGGGCGTCGACCGCGTCGTGGTAGGCCTCCGGGGTCCCGAACGCGCGGGCCGGCCCGGCGGTGGGCCACCGCGACCACACCTGGGAGCGGAAGCTCGCGTACCCGCTGTCCTCGCCCTGCCAGAACGGCGAGTTGGTGCTGAGGGCGAGCAGCGTCGCGAGCCACGGGCCGATGCGGTCGAGGACGGCCACGCCCTCGGCGTCGTCGGCGACCGCGACGTGCACGTGGCAGCCGCTCGTGAGCTGCTCGCGCGCGGTCAGGCCGAACTGCGCGCGCGCCTCGAGGTAGCGCAGCCGGGAGACGGTCGTGCCCTCGAACGGCAGGGGCGACGTCGACAGCGCCGCGACGCGGGCACCGACGCGGTCCGCGGCCTGCTGCGCGCGTGCCCGTCCGGCGCGGATCTCCTTCGCGAGGTCCTGCAGCTCGGTGCGCGGGTGCGTCGCCGTCTCGAGCTGTTCCTCCATGAACTCCGACTCGAGCGAGCCGGCACCGCCGCTCTTGTCCGACGTGCCCGTCGCGTCGAGCGCCTCCTGCGCCTTGGCGACGGGACGACCGTCCGCGCCGACGAGCAGGAACTCTTCTTCCACACCTACGGTCCGTGTCACCCCGGAAGTCTCACACGTCCCGCCCTCCGACGTCGGATGAAGCGCCGAACCCTTGTGAAGACCATCACAAAGGTGTGTGAGCGGGCGCGCCGACGGGCCCGGGAACCCCGACATCTCGCGGTTCTCGGCACGTCCCGCCCGGCTCGGGACCTAGGTCATCGAGAGGGCCGGAACGGCCCCGCCGCGCGCGGCGCGGACCTAGCCTGGAGGTGGCGAAGGGGCCCGCCGGGCCGGTCGGCCCGCCCTCCCCGGGAGGGCGTGCCGCCGTCCCGCGCGGGAGCCCCGGCCGGCGTCGCGAACCCGCGCGTCAGGCACGAGGGAGGTCCGATGACCAGCGTTTCCGAGGCACCCAGCAGCACCACTCCCGCCGGCGGCGGCGCCGACGCCGGCGACACCGCGCGCGTCCCCGCGTGGGACGGCTTCGTCGACGGCCCGTGGCGCGACGGGGTGGACGTGCGCGACTTCATCCAGCGCAACTACCGCCCGTACACGGGCGACGCGTCGTTCCTCGCCGGACCCACGGAGCGCACCACGGCCGTCTGGGCACGCCTGTCGGCGATGTTCCCCGTCGAGCGCGAGAAGGGCGTCCACGACGTCGACCCGCACACCCCCGCGGGCATCACGGCGCACGCGCCCGGCTACATCGACCGCGACAACGAGGTGATCGTCGGGCTCCAGACCGACGCGCCGCTCAAGCGCGCGATCATGCCGAACGGCGGCTGGCGCATGGTCGCCGGTGCGCTGGAGACCTACGGTTACGAGGTCGACGAGACCCTCGCGAAGGTGTTCACCGAGCACCGCAAGACCCACAACCAGGGCGTCTTCGACGTCTACCCGCCGAACGTCCGCGCGGCCCGCAGCTCGCACATCATCACCGGCCTGCCGGACGCGTACGGCCGCGGCCGCATCATCGGCGACTACCGCCGCGTCGCGCTGTACGGCGTCGACGCGCTCGTCGCCGCGAAGAAGCTGGACAAGCTCGAGCTCGACACGCGGCCCTTCACCGAGACGGTGGCGCGCGAGCGCGAGGAGCACGCCGAGCAGATCCGCGCCCTCGGCGAGCTGAAGGAGATGGCGGCCTCCTACGGGTACGACGTCTCGGGCCCGGCGACGACCGCCCGCGAGGCCGTGCAGTGGCTGTACTTCGCCTACCTCGCGGCCGTGAAGGAGCAGAACGGCGCGGCCATGTCCCTCGGTCGCACCTCGACGTTCCTCGACGTCTACATCGACCGTGACCTCGAGGCCGGCGTCATCACCGAGGAGCAGGCGCAGGAGATCGTCGACGACTTCGTCGTGAAGCTGCGCATCGTCCGCTTCCTGCGCACGCCCGAGTACGACGCCCTGTTCTCCGGCGACCCCACCTGGGTGACCGAGACGATCGGCGGCATGGGCGAGGACGGCCGTCCGCTCGTGACCAAGAACTCGTTCCGCTTCCTGCAGACCCTGTACAACCTGGGCCCGGCCCCGGAGCCGAACATGACGGTCTTCTGGAGCCCGGAGCTGCCGCAGGGGTTCAAGGACTTCTGCGCCCAGGTGTCGATCGACACGTCGGCGGTGCAGTACGAGTCGGACGAGCTCATCCGCCCGGCGTGGGGCGACGACGCCGCGATCGCGTGCTGCGTCTCGCCCATGCGCGTGGGCAAGCAGATGCAGTTCTTCGGCGCGCGGGTCAACCTCGCCAAGACGCTGCTGTACGCGATCAACGGCGGTCGGGACGAGGTCTCGGGCAAGCAGGTCTCGCCGGTCGCGGCGCCGGTCGAGGGCGACGTGCTGGACTTCGACGACGTCATGGCGAAGTTCGACGCGACGATGGACTGGCTGGCCGCGACCTACGTCGAGGCGCTGAACTGCATCCACTGGTCGCACGACAAGTACGCGTACGAGCGCATCGAGATGGCGCTGCACGACAAGGACGTGCTGCGCACGATGGCGTGCGGCATCGCCGGCCTGTCCGTCGCGGCCGACTCCCTGTCGGCGATCAAGCACGCGACGGTCCGGGTGGTGCGTGACGAGCGCGGCCTCGTCGTCGACTACGTCACCGAGGGCGAGTTCCCGACGTACGGCAACGACGACGACCGGGCCGACGCGATCGCCGTCGACCTCGTCGAGCGCTTCATGGCCAAGGTGCGCACGCACCACATGTACCGCGACGCGGTGCCCACGCAGTCCGTCCTGACGATCACGTCGAACGTCGTGTACGGCAAGGCGACGGGCAACACGCCCGACGGCCGCCGCGCCGGCGAGCCGTTCGCCCCGGGCGCCAACCCGATGAACGGCCGCGACACGCACGGCATGCTCGCCTCGGCGCTGTCCGTGGCGAAGCTGCCGTACGACGAGGCGCAGGACGGCATCTCGCTCACGAACACGGTGGTGCCGAGCGGTCTCGGGCGCACGAAGGACGAGCAGGTCGCGAACCTCGCCGGCCTGCTCGACGCCTACGTCGGGTCGAACGGCTACCACATGAACGTCAACGTGCTGAACCGCGAGACGCTCCTGGACGCCATGGACCACCCGGAGAACTACCCGCAGCTGACGATCCGCGTGTCCGGGTACGCGGTGAACTTCGTCCGCCTCACGCGCGAGCAGCAGCTCGACGTCCTCTCGCGCACGTTCCACGGCGCGCTGTAGCACCAGCACGCACGACGAGGAGATCCCATGACCGTCACGCTGCCCGTCCCGGCACCCGGCGCCCGCACCGGGCGCGGGTGCGGCGTCCCGGAGGGCGCTGCCGTGCCGGACGACGCCACGCGCCTCGAGGTGCCCGACGTCGCGGCGGACCCCGCGGCGTCGGGGGTCCCGGTGGGCCACGCCCGCCGGGCGGGCGCCGGGCTGGACGGACTGGCGGTCGCGGACGTGGACCGGGCCGACAAGCTCGCGGCGATGCGCGCGGGCGAGCTCGGCTCGGTCCACTCCTGGGAGCTCGTCACCGCGGTCGACGGCCCGGGGACGCGGCTCACCGTCTTCCTCAACGGGTGCCCGCTGCGATGCCTGTACTGCCACAACCCCGACACGTTCGCGATGAAGGACGGGCGTCCCGTCACCGCGGACGAGCTCCTCGCCCGCGTGCGGCGCTACCTCCCGGTGTTCCGGGCGACGAAGGGCGGGCTGACGCTGTCCGGCGGCGAGGTGCTCATGCAGCCCGCGTTCGCCGCGCGCGTCCTGCGGGGCGCGAAGGCCATGGGCGTGCACACCGCGCTCGACACCTCGGGCTTCCTCGGCGCGCACGCGACCGACGCGATGCTCGACGACACCGACCTCGTGCTCCTCGACGTGAAGTCCGGCGACCCGGACACCTACCGCCGCGTCACGAGCCGCGACCTCGAGCCGACGCTCCGCTTCGGGCGCCGCATCGCCGAGCGCGGTCTCGACGGCCACGCGCCCGAGGTGTGGGTGCGCTTCGTCCTCGTCCCCGGGCTCACCGACGACGCGGAGAACGTCGAGAAGGTCGCCCGGTACGCGGCGTCGCTCGACGCGATCCGCCCCGGGACCGTCACGCGCGTCGAGGTGCTCCCGTTCCACCAGATGGGCCGCGACAAGTGGGACGCGCTCGGGCGCACCTACGAGCTCGACGACACGACTGCGCCGTCGGCCGAGCTCACCGAGCGGGTGCGCGACCAGTTCCGCGCCCACGGCCTGACGACCTACTGACGCCGCACGTCGCGTGGCGGGGACGCCACCTGACCTGGCACGCTGTCGGCCGTGACGACGGCCCCCGAGCGACGCCCGGAGCGCCCGGACGCGCTCGCGGCCCGGCAGGTGGTCGCCGAGGCCGATGACCTCGCGGCGCTGCTCGGCCGGTTCGCGGGCGCCCCGGCAGCGGCACGCGAACGTGTCCGGGACGCGTACGACGCGAGCCGCGAGGACAAGGTGCTCGCGCGGCTCGACACGGTCGACGTCGCGGCGCTGCGCGACGTCACGCGCGAGCGGCTGCGCCTCGGAGCGGTCACGGACGCAGGCATCTCCACCGTCGGGGAGGTGGCGCGCCGCGGTCGTCCCGGACTCGAGCGAATCCCGGGCATCGGGCGCCAGACGGCGGCCCACCTGCTCGCCGCGACCGAGCAGGTCGCGCGTGCGGTGCGCGAGAGCCTGCGCTTCCGCATCGACCTCACGCCCACCGACCCGGTCGCCACCCGGCTCGTCCAGGCACTCCACGCGCTCGCCGAGGCCGACGCCGTCGGCACGCGGCACCGTGCCGCGACCGGGCGGTTCCTCGCGGAGCACGCGCGCGTCCGCCCGGACGCCGCGACTGCGACGAGCCCCGTGCGGCGCTTCTTCGCGTGGGGCGCCCGCGGGCGGCGCGCCGACGCCGCCGTCGCCGCGCTCGCCGCGCTCACCGCCGACGCCCGGGTGACAGGTCTGGCCGAGGACGCACGCCGCGTCGCCGGACCGGGCGGGCTGCTCGACGAGCCCGAGCGCCCCTACGACGCGTGGGAGGACTTCCGGCGGCGCTCCGCGGCGTACTACGCCTTGCTCGACGCCGTCGTCCCCACCGGCCGCGACCTCGCCGCGACGGAGGGGCACCTGCCCGCCGAGCTCGTCGAGCGCGTCCAGGCCCACCCGCTCGACGAGTCGCTCCTGCGGGTGTCGCTGCGCGGCTACCAGGCCTTCGGCGCACGCTTCGCGCTCGCCCAGCGCCGCGTCGTCCTCGGCGACGAGATGGGCCTCGGCAAGACCGTCCAGGCCATCGCGGTGATCGCGCACCTCGTCGCCGGTGGCGCCACGCACGCCGTCGTCGTGTGCCCCGCGAGCGTGCTCACGGGCTGGGTGCGCGAGCTGCGCGCCCACGCCGACCTGGCCGTCCACGCCTTGCACGGCGCGGCGCGCGAGGAGGCGACCGCCGCGTGGCGCTCGGGCGGCGGCGTCGCCGTGACGACGTTCGCCGGCCTCCGGGACGCCGGCGTCGACACGTTCACCGACCCCGGTCCGGCCGTGGTCGTCGTCGACGAGGCGCACTACGTGAAGAACCCCGAGGCCAAGCGGTCCGTCGCGGTCGCGGCGCTGGCGGCCCGCACGCCGCACACCCTCCTCCTCACCGGGACCGCGATGGAGAACCGGGTCGAGGAGTTCCGCACGCTCGTGGGCTACCTGCAGCCGGGGCTCGCCGCCGACCTCGACGCCGCCGCCGGGGCCGCCGGTCCCGAGGCGTTCCGGCGCGCCGTCGCGCCCGCGTACCTGCGGCGTAACGCCGAGGACGTGCTCGAGGAGCTGCCCGAGCTCGTCCAGGTCGACGAGTGGGAGGAGCTCGGCGCCGCCGACGGCGACGCGTACCGGCGGGCCGTCGCGGCGGGGGAGTTCATGGGGATGCGCCGGGCCGCGTTCGCCGTGGAGCACCCCGAGGACTCGGCCAAGGTGCGCCGCCTCGTCGAGATCGTCACCGAGGCCGCGGAGAACGGCCGCAAGGTCGTCGTGTTCTCGTACTTCCGCGCCGTCGTCGACCTCGTCGCCACGGCGCTCGGGGACCTCGCGCTGCGCCCGCTCACCGGGTCCGTCCCCGCGACCGCGCGCCAGGCGGTCGTCGACGAGTTCACGGCGTCCCCCGTGCCGCGCGCGCTCGTGAGCCAGATCGACGTCGGGGGAGTGGGCCTCAACCTCCAGGCGGCGTCCGTCGTCGTGCTGTGCGAGCCGCAGACCAAACCCACGACCGAGGCGCAGGCGATAGCGCGCGCCCACCGCATGGGCCAGGTCGAGACCGTGCAGGTCCACCGTCTGCTCACCGCCGGCACCGTCGACGAGCACCTCCTGCGCATCCTCGACACCAAGGCCCGGCTCTTCGACGCCTACGCGCGCCGCAGCGCGCTCGCCGAGGAGGTCGCCGGCGCCGTCGACGTGTCCGAGGCGCAGCTCGCGCGCACGATCGTCGCCGCCGAGCGCGCCCGCCTCGTCGTCGACCCCGCCGTCACGTCGACCGAGGACGCGCCCGTCTCGACATGAGCCCTCGGGAGCGAGCCCCTAGCGTGGCTCCCATGAGCACCCCTGACGAGGCGCGCGAGCCCCTCGCGCCGCTGCCCGAGGACTGGACGACGGCGCTCGCGGTCGTCGCGCACCCCGACGACATGGAGTTCGGCGCGGCCGCCGCCGTCGCGCGCTGGACCGGCCAGGGCAAGCGCGTCGTGTACTGCATGGTGACGAGCGGCGAGGCAGGCATCGACGGCATGGACCCGGACGTCGCGCGCGGCGTCCGGGAGGCCGAGCAGGTCGAGTCGGCGCGGCTCGTGGGCGTCGACGAGGTGGAGTTCCTCGGTCTGCCCGACGGCGTGCTCGAGTACGGCGTGCCGCTGCGTCGCGAGATCGCGCGGGCCGTGCGCCGGCACCGCCCGGACGTCGTCGTCACCGGAAACCACCGCGAGACGTTCCCCGGCGGGATGCCGAACCAGGCGGACCATGTGGCGACGGGACGTGCCGTCCTCGACGCCGTGCGCGACGCGGGCAACCGCTGGGTGTTCCGCGACCAGGTGGAGGCGGAAGGGTTCGAGCCGTGGGGCGGCGTCGGGCAGGTCTGGGTCGCCGGGTCGCCCGTGCCCACCCACGCCGTCGACGTCAGCGAGACCTTCGACGCCGGCGTCGCGTCCCTGCGGGCGCACCAGGCGTACCTCGACGGCCTCGGGTGGCAGGACTTCGACCCGGCCGCGTTCCTCGCCTCGATGACGGGACCGACGGGCTCGACGCTCGGCGTGACCCACGCCGTCGCGTTCGAGGTCGTGCGGATGACCTGGGACTGACCCCGGCCGCCGCCCGGCGTGCGGGCGACGGCCGGAGGGTCAGGCGCGCTGCGTCGCGCCGGCCGGGACGTTCGCGACGCCGTCCGGGAGGAAGCGGCGTCCGAGGACCTTCTCGGAGCAGCCCGTGCGGTCGAGGTACGGCGTGATCCCGCCGAGGTGGAAGCCCCACCCGGCGCCGAGGATCATGCACAGGTCGACCTGCGACGGGTCCGCGACCACGCCCTCGTCGAGCATGAGGCCGATCTCCTGCGTCAGCGCCGTGAGCACGGCGTCGAGCACGCCCGCCTCGTCGAGCGCGCCCGCACCACCGGGCTCGCCCGTGCCGAAGACCCGCTGGATCGCCGGGTCGACCGGCTTCGGCAGGCCCTTCGGCGCGTCGAGCACGACGGGGATCCGCTCGTCGACGATGCGCTGCAGCCCGGGGGACTCGGGGAAGCGGTCGCCGAGGTCCTCGCGCAGCGACGTGAGGACGTGCAGGCCCACGGCCGGCCCGACGAGGTCGAACAGCGCGAACGGCGGCATCGGCAGGCCGAGCGGCGCGACGGCGCGGTCCGCGACCTCCACGGGCGTCCCGTTCTCGACCGCCTCGACGATCTTGGCCATGAGCAGGATGAGGAGGCGGTTGACGACGAACCCGGGCCGGTCCGCGACGAGCACCGCCGTCTTGCGGAGCTTCTTC
The DNA here is from genome assembly GCF_042670945.1 of Cellulosimicrobium sp. NPDC057127. Classification (NCBI taxonomy): domain Bacteria; kingdom Bacillati; phylum Actinomycetota; class Actinomycetes; order Micrococcales; family Promicromonosporaceae; genus Cellulosimicrobium; species Cellulosimicrobium sp. NPDC057127. The sequence continues at coordinate 118,383 of NZ_JBHUUP010000011.1, read as the reverse complement.
GTCATGGCGAACGCGGTGGCGAGCGCCGCGTCGTCCGTCTCCGTGGCCCGGATGATCTCGACGAGCGGCATCTGCGCGACGGGGTTGAAGAAGTGCATCCCGACGACGCGCTCCGGGTGGCGCAGGTCGGCGGCCATCTCGGTCACCGACAGCGCCGAGGTGTTCGTGAGGAAGACGGTCTCGTCGCCCACGACGTCCTCGAGCTCGGCGAAGACCTTCTTCTTGAGCGGCAGGATCTCCGTGACGGCCTCGATGACGACGTCGCAGCCGGCGAGGTCGCCGAGCTCGGTCGTGCCGTGCACGGACGCCACGACGCGCGCGCCGACGTCGCGCGACATGCGTCCGGAGCCGACGAGCTTCTCCACGGTCGAGCGGACGTAGCCGAGGCCCTTGTCCACCCGCTCGGTGTCGAGGTCGCGCATGACGACGGGCACCTGGAGGCGCTGGGCGAACAGCAGCGCGATCTGTGCGGCCATGAGCCCGGCACCCACGATGCCGACGCGCGTGACCGGGCGGGCGATCTTCGGGTCGGGCGCGCCCTGCGGCTTCTTCCCCTTGGACACGAGCTGGAACGCGTAGACGCTCGCGCGCATCTCGTCGCTCATGATGAGGTCGGCGAGCGCGACGTCCTCCGCGGCGAACGCCTCCTCCTGCGTCGCGGTCCGGGCCGCGGCGACCAGGCCGAGCGCCCGGTACGGCGCCGGCCGCGAGGCTGCGACGACCGCGTCGAGCCGCTGCCGCGTCGCCTCGACGACGGCGTCCCACACCGGCTGCGGGTCGAGCTCGCGCCGCTCGACGACGACGTCGCCGCGCAGCACCGACTCCGCCCACCGGATCGAGGACTCGAGGAAGTCGGGGGCGTCGAACAGCGCGTCGACGAGCCCGGTCTCGTACGCCTCCCGGGCCTTGAACGGCTTGTTCGCCGCCGGGCGCTCGAGGATGACGTGCATGGCCTTCTCGACCCCGAGCAGGCGCGGCACGAGGTACGCGCCGCCCCAGCCGGGGACGAGCCCGAGCCCGACCTCGGGCAGGGCGAGCGCGCCGGCGTCGGACGCGACCGTGCGGTAGTCGCAGTTGAGCGCGATCTCCAGGCCGCCGCCGAGGGCCACCCCGTTGACGAACGCGAACGTCGGCACGCCGGTCTTCTCGCGCAGCCCGCCGAGGATCGAGTACGCGGCGTGGCCGGCGCGCCCGAGCGCGAGCGCGTCGTCGTACGTCTGCACGGCGGCGGCCTGCGTGAGGTCGGCGCCCGCGGCGAGGAAGTACGGCTTGCCGGTCACCGCGACGGCGACGATCTCGCCGTCGGCGGCGCGCTGCTCGAGCTGCCGCAGCGCCCCGTGCAGCTCGGCGAGCCCCTCGGGCCCGAGCGTCGTGGGCTTGGTGTGGTCGAGGCCGTTGTCGAGCGTGAGCAGGGCGAGCGTGCCCGTGCCGCCCGGCAGCGCGACGTCGCGCACGAGCGCGTGCGTGACCCGCTCGCCGCGCCCGGCAGCCCCGCCGTCCCGGGGCGCGGAGGGGTCCGTCGCGATGGTCTGGTCGCCGGCCGTCGCGCCGGGCCTGGTCGTCGTCTCGCTCATGGTCAGCGGTCTCCCTCGTGCTCGACGGTGGTCGCGGCGGACGTGTGGCCGGAGTAGTCGGCGTGGTGCGGGTTCTCCCAGATCACCGTGCCGCCCATGCCGAGCCCCACGCACATGGTCGTCAGGCCGTAGCGCACCTCGGGGTGCTGCTCGAACTGGCGCGCGAGCTGCGTCATGAGGCGCACGCCCGACGACGCGAGCGGGTGGCCCATGGCGATGGCGCCGCCGTACTGGTTGACGCGCTCGTCGTCGTCCGCGAGGCCGAAGTGGTCGGTGAAGGCGAGCACCTGGACGGCGAACGCCTCGTTGATCTCGAACAGGCCGATGTCGTCGATCGTCAGGCCGGCCGAGGCGAGCGCGCGCTCGGTCGCGGGCACGGGACCGTAGCCCATGACCTCCGGGTCCACGCCGGCGTAGGCGTAGGAGACCAGGCGCATGCGAGCGGGGAGACCCAGCTCGTCGGCGACGTCGCCGGCCGCGAGCAGGCACGCCGTCGCGCCGTCGGTCAGCGGGGAGGCGTTGCCCGCGGTGACCTTGCCACCCGGGCGGAACGGCGTCTTGAGGTCGCGGATCGCGTCGACCGTGGTGCCGGGGCGCGGGAGCTCGTCGGCCGTGGCGAGGCCCCAGCCGAGCGCGGTCGACCGGGTCGCGATCGGCACGAGGTCGGCGGCGATGTCCCCGTTCGCGAGCGCCTTCGCGTACTTGGCCTGGCTCGCCACGGCGTACGCGTCGGCGCGCTCCTTCGTCAGGTGCGGGTAGCGGTCGTGCAGGTTCTCCGCGGTCGCGCCCATGACGAGCGCGGACGAGTCGACGAGCTTCTCGGCGACGAACCGGGGGTTGGGGTCCGAGCCCTCGCCCATCGGGTGGTGGCCCATGTGCTCGACGCCGCCCGCGACGACGACGTCCTGCGCGCCGACCGCGACGTTCGCCGCGGTCGTGGTGACCGCGGTCATCGCACCGGCGCACATGCGGTCGATCGCGAAGCCCGGCACCGACTTCGGCAGCCCGGCGAGCACCGCGACGCTGCGCCCGAGCGTCAGCCCCTGGTCGCCCGTCTGCGTCGTCGCGGCGAGCGCGAGCTCGTCGACGCGCTCGACCGGCAGCTCGGGACGGCGGCGCAGGAGCTCGCGGACCGTCTTGACGGCGAGGTCGTCGGCGCGGGTCTCGGCGTAGATCCCGTCGGGGCGCGCCTTGCCGAACGGGCTGCGCACGCCCTCGACGAAGACGACGTCGCGCACCGCGCGCCGGCGCGCGGCCTGGGTGGGGGCGTGCGACGGGGCGGGGTCGTGCGCGCGGTCGGCGCGCTCGCCGGCCACGGTGTCGGCCACGGTCATGGCATCTCCATCCGGTCGGGTGGTCCGGCTCGCGGAGCCGGTGCAGATGGTCGGGACGGCGGTGTCCGGAGCGACACCGCTCGGTCGATACACGCTACCGCGGGTACCGGAAACGTACGAGACCGATGCTACGACATGCCGAGACCCGGTATCGCATCGGCGATACCGGGTCTCGGTCGAGGGGGGTGTCTGCCGTGCTCAGCGGCCGCCGCGCAGCGAGCGCACGACCTTCTTCGCGGTGGGCAGCCCCTTGTTCCACGCGGAGTACCACACCGAGAACGGCACGTCGACGCTCCCCACGAGCTCGTCCTCGTGGCTCGCGAACCCGCGCTTGAAGGTGGAGATCCCGTCGTTGAGGAGGCCGTTGACGTCGTAGCGCACCACGCCGCGCTCGCGCATCGCCGTGATCGCGTGCCACTTCAGGCCGTAGTTGGCGCGCAGCCGCTGGCCCTCGTCGTCCATGCCGCCGTAGAGCTCGAACGACGTGCGTGCCGACGCCGCGAACCACACGAACGCGACGGGCCGGTCGTGCGGGCCGTCCGGCGCCGAACGGGCGAACGCCGCGAAGACGGGGGAGTGCTCGCCGAGCTCGGCGGCGACGAGACGGTAGTAGTCGTCCTCGTGCAGCCCGAAGCCGGCGCGCTCGGCGGTCGTGCGGTAGATCGCGAGGCACGCGTCGAGCTCGGAGGCGCCCGTCACGGCGCGGAACTCGAGGTCCTCGCGCTGCGACTTGCGGATGTACTGGCGCGTCTTCTTCGCCATGGCGGCCATGAGCTCGTCGTCGTCACGGCGCAGGTCGAGGATCAGCGTCGTCGGGTAGAGCACCGGGTTGACGGCCGGCCGGGACCCGGGGAGGTCGAGCGGAGTGCCCGCGTCCCAGTCCGGCTCGAGCGTGACGCCCACGCCGCCCACCTCGTCGCGGCACCACCGCACGACCGCGCGCGTGACCGCGGACCGTGTCGCGTCGTCGGTGGTGCCGTCCGCGTCGCCCACGACCACGGGGCCGCGCGGCACGTAGCTCAGCGCCTTGAACTGCGCGGGCAGCCGGCGCTCGAGCACCTGGGCGAGCCCCACGACGGCGCCGTCCGGCCCGGTGACGCGCAGGCGGTGCGGGCGCCACGCCCCCGCGCCCTTGACCTCCCCCCAGCCCCACAGCTGGAGCGGGTGGCCCCCGAGCGCGTCCACCTCGGCGTCCCACGCCGTGCGGTCGGTGACTGTCCGGATCGTCAGGTTCGCGTCGTGCACGGCGTCGACCCTACCCGTCCTGCGGGCCGGGGAACGCTGCGGCGAGCGGCTCCGCGAGCAGCTCGACCTGCCACTGCCGGGCACCGCGCCCTCGCAGGAACGCGGCGACGGACTCGGTGTCCGCCGGGTCGGGCGGCGTCCAGCACAACCGGCGCAGCGCGTCCGGCTGGAGCAGGTTCTCGACGGGCACCGCGAGCCGCTCCGACAGCTCGGTCACGACGGCGCGCGCCGCGAGGAGCCGTGCGGCCGCGGCCGGGTCGCGGTCCGCCCACGCGCGCGGCGGCGGGGGTGCGTCGCTGCGGGGGCCGCGGACGGAGGGCAGGGCGCTCGCGGGCAGCGCGAGCGCCTCGTCGACCGCGCGCTGCCAGTACGCAGCGCGACGACGGGTGCCCTTGCCGGCGAACGCGGGCACCTCGACGAGCTGGGCCACGGTGCGCGGGAGGGCTTCGGCGGCGGCGACGATCGCGCGGTCGGGCAGCACGCGGCCCGGGGCGACGTCGCGGCGGCGGGCGTTGGCGTCGCGCGCCTCCCACAGGCTGCGCACGACGGCGAGCCGACGGGGGTCGCGCAGCGTGTGGGTGCCCGACGTGCGGCGCCACGGGTCGACGCGCGGTGCGGGCGGCGGTGCCGTGCGCACCGCCTCGAACTCCTGCGCGGCCCAGCCGGCCTTGCCCGTCTCCTCGAGCCGGGCGGCGAGCGCGTCGCGCAGCGGCACGAGGACCTCGACGTCCAGCGCGGCGTAGCGCAACCACTCGGGCGGCAGCGGGCGGGTCGACCAGTCGACCGCCGAGTGCTCCTTGGCCAGACCGAGTCCGAGCACCTCCGCGACGACCGCGGCGAGCCCGACCCGCTCCATGCCCAGCAGGCGGGCCGCGAGCTCGGTGTCGAAGACCCGGGCGGGGACGACGCCGTGCTCCGCCAGGCCGGGCAGGTCCTGGGACGCGGCGTGCAGCACCCACTCCACGTCGCCGACGGCAGCGCGAAGCGGGGACAGGTCGGGCAGCGCGACGGGGTCGACGAGGGCGGTGCCGGCGCCCTCGCGCCGGACCTGCACGAGGTAGGTGCGCTGGCCGTACCGGTAGCCCGAGGCGCGCTCCGCGTCGGCGGCGACGGGGCCGCTCGCCGCGGCGAACGCCTCGAGGACCCGCTCGAACGCGGCGGGCGTGTCGACGACGGGCGCCAGGCCGTCCGCCGGCTCGGTGAGCGGCACGACGGGCCGCGAGGCCGCGGTGTCCCCGGCCGCCCCGTCGGGGGCGCCGGCAGGCTGGTCGGCAGGGACGGGGAGGGGTGTTGCGGCCGAGCTCATGTGACCACGGTATTGCGTGCCGCGGGAAGGGGCGTCACGCCGTCCGCGAGCGGGGGGAGCCCTGCCGTGGTGCACAGCAGCTCGGCCCAGGCCCCGAGGTGCGCCCCGAGGTCGGACGTCGCGGGGGTCCACGAGGCGCGCAGCTCGAGCTCGAGGTCGTCGGGGCGGTCCGACAGCGCGCCGAAGCTCTGCGACAGCACGCGCGAGACCGTGCCGCTCTCCGTGTGGACGTCGGCGCGGGACTCGTGCAGGGCGTCGGTCAGCCACGTCCACGCGACCTCGGCGAAGATCGCGTCGGTGGCCATCTCCGGCTCGACCGTCGCGCGCACGAGCGTCACGACGCGGAACCGTCCGCGCCACGCCTCCTGGCCCTCGGGGTCGTACAGGAGCACGAAGCGCCCGGACGCGAGGTCGGGGTCGTCGCCGCCCGGTCCGGCGACGTGGCCGGTGAGCGCTGCGGAGAACGGCGCGACGCGGCGCGGGGCGGGCACCTCGTGCAGCGCCACCTCGGGGCGCACGCGTCGTGCGCCGATCGTCTCGAGCGCCGCGCGGAACTCCGCGGGGGCGTCGATCCCGTGAGCGGTGATCACCCGCAGCACACTACGAGCCCCACCCGGCGGCTCCTCGTCGTGACGCGCAGGCGTCATCGAATCGTGACCGGTCGCACCGTCGTCGGCTCCATCGCCCGCATGCTGGCCGGATCGGGGCGGGCGGTGGCCGGGGGACTAGGCTGTCCCGGGTATCCGCCCCGTACCGTCAGCACCCGTGCGACTGCGCTCTCGACGGCGTCCGCGCGCGCCGGTGGACCGGTACCGATCTTGGAGGAGCAGGGAAGCAGATGGCAGCACGTGCACAGATCGGCGTGACCGGACTCGCGGTCATGGGCCGCAACCTGGCCCGCAACTTCGCCCGCCACGGCTACACGGTCGCGGTGCACAACCGCTCGTACGCCAAGACGCAGTCGCTCGTCGCGGAGGCCGGCCACGAGGGCGACTTCGTGCCGTCCGAGTCCATGGCCGACTTCGTCGCCTCGCTCGAGCGGCCCCGCAAGGTCGTGATCATGGTCAAGGCCGGCCCGGCGACCGACGCCGTCATCGACGAGCTCCTGCCCCTCCTGGAGGAGGGCGACATCGTCGTCGACGCGGGCAACGCCCACTTCCCGGACACCATCCGTCGTGAGAACGCGCTGCGCGCGAAGGGCCTGCACTTCGTCGGCACCGGGGTCTCCGGCGGCGAGGAGGGCGCGCTCAACGGCCCGTCGATCATGCCGGGCGGCACGCGCGAGTCGTACGCGAGCCTCGGCCCGATCCTCGAGGACATCTCGGCGAAGGTCGACGGCGTCCCGTGCTGCACGTACGTCGGCCCCGAGGGCGCCGGCCACTTCGTCAAGATGGTGCACAACGGCATCGAGTACGCCGACATGCAGCTCATCGCCGAGGCGTACGACCTGCTCAAGCAGGGGCTCGGGGCGTCGGCGGCCGAAATCGGCAAGATCTTCGCCGAGTGGAACACGGGCGACCTCGAGTCGTTCCTCATCGAGATCACCGCCGACGTGCTGCAGCACGTCGACGCCGAGACGGGGAGCGCGTTCGTCGACGTCGTGCTCGACCAGGCGGAGCAGAAGGGCACGGGGCGCTGGACCGTGCAGAACGGGCTCGACCTCGGCGTGCCGATCACGGGCATCGCGGAGGCGACGTTCGCGCGCGCCCTGTCGGGCTCCGTGCCGCAGCGCGAGGCGGGCCGCGCGGCCCTGCCCGCGGACACGCAGTCGTGGGACGTCACCGACCGCGAGGCGTTCGTCGAGGACGTGCGGCTCGCGCTGTACGCGTCGAAGGTGGTCGCGTACTCCCAGGGCTTCGACCAGATCGCCGCCGCGTCGGCGGAGTACGGCTGGGACATCGACCGCGGCGCGATGGCGCGCATCTGGCGCGGCGGGTGCATCATCCGGGCACGGTTCCTCAACCGCATCACCGAGGCCTACGAGCGCAACGTCCAGCTCCCGCTGCTGCTGTCCGACGAGTACTTCACCGGCGCGGTCGCGAACGGCCTCGCGGCGTGGCGCCGCGTCGTCGCGCAGGCGGCGCTCAACGGCGTGCCGACGCCCGCCTTCGCGTCGTCGCTCGCGTACTACGACGGCGTCCGCGCCGAGCGCCTGCCCGCGGCCCTCATCCAGGCGCAGCGCGACTTCTTCGGCGCGCACACCTACCGCCGCGTCGACAAGCCCGGCGTGTTCCACACCGAGTGGTCGCGCGACCGGAGCGAGACGCGCGAAGGCGACGCGTGAGCGGACGCGTCCTGCGCCCGGCGGTCGTCCACCCGATCATCCTGGGTGGCGACGCCGGCGCGTACAGCCTTGCGCGCGCGTTCCACGAGGCGTACGGGGTGCGCAGCACCGTCGTGACGATCGTCCCGACGCGCAACGTGCGGTACTCGACCATCCTCAGCAACGTCGTCGAGCCGCGGCTCGACGACCCGGAGGTCATGGTCGCCACGATCCGTGACGTCGCGTCGCGCGCGAAGGCACCCGCGATGGTGGTCACGTGCACCGACTGGTACGTGCGCGCGCTCGCCGAGCACCGCGCGAAGATCGAGGACGTCGCCGTGGTGCCGTACACCAGCACGGACCTGCTGGACCGCGTCATGGACAAGCAGCGGTTCTCCGAGCTGTGCCTCGAGCTCGGTGTGCCGCACCCGCGCACCGTCGTGCGGCACGGCGGCGACCCGGTCGGCGACCTCGACCTGCGCTTCCCGATCGTCGCCAAGCCGGGCGACAACGTCGCCTGGCACCACACGCAGTTCGCGGGCAAGCGCAAGGTGCACGAGCTCGCCGACCGCGAGCAGCTCGAGTGGCTGCTGCGCGCCGCGGGCGAGGCCGGGTACCGCAAGCCGTTCGTCGTCCAGGAGTTCGTGCCGGGCAACGACTCCCAGATGCGCATCATGACGACGTTCTCGGACTCGGACGGCCAGGTGCGCATGGCGCACGGCGGGCACGTGCTGATCGAGGAGCACACGCCCGGGACCCTCGGGAACCCGGCCGCGATCCTCACCGGCCCCCTCCCGCAGATCGAGGCCGACGCGCGCCGGCTCGTCGAGCACCTCGGCTGGACGGGGTTCGCCAACTTCGACGTCAAGGTGGACCCGCGGGACGGCCAGGGGTACTTCTTCGAGCTCAACCCGCGCACGGGACGCTCGAACTTCTACCTCACGTCGAGCGGCATCAACCCGGCCATGTACTGGGTGGGCGAGCACCTGCAGGACGGCCGCGTGCCCGACCCGCGGCGCGTCCCGGTGCTGTACCGGATCGTCCCCGGGTTCCTGCTGCGCCGCTACGTGCGCGCCGCCGGCGACCCGACCCTGACGGCTCGCCTGCGCAAGGTCAAGCGGGTGGGCCACCCGCTGAAGTACCGCGGCGACCGCGCCTGGCGGCGCGACCTGTGGGTCCGGCTGTCCGAGCTGCGCCAGGTCCGCAAGTTCGCGCGGTTCTACCCCGTCTCCGCGTTCCGGGCCGCCGCCTACCGGGGTGCGTCGCAGGGCGACGCGCGTGGTTGAGCCGGTCGCGGGCGCCCGCCCGCAGGAGACCCCCGGCGAGCGGGCCCCGGTCGGGGTGATCGGCGGGGTGGGCCCGCTCGCCACCGCGTACTTCCTCCAGCTCGTCGTCGCGCTCACCGAGGCCGAGCGCGACCAGGACCACCTCGACATGGTGGTGCTCAACCACGCCACGATCCCGGACCGCACGGCCTTCGTGCTCGGCCGGTCCGAGGACGACCCCGGCCCCGTGCTCGCGCGCGACGCGCGGCGCCTGGAGGCGTTCGGCGTCTCGTTCCTCGTCATGCCCTGCAACACGGCGCACTACTTCACGCAGCAGGTGCTCGACGCGGTGCGCGTGCCCTTCGTGTCGATCATCGACACGACGGTCGCCGCGGCGCGCGAGCGCGTCGCCGGCCTGACGACGGTCGGCCTGCTCGCCACCGCCGGCACCACGGCGTCGGGCGTCTACCAGGACGCCTTCGCGGCGCACGGCGTGCAGACCCTCGTGCCCGACGACGCGGACCAGGCCGTCGTGTCGCGGATCATCTACGAGCAGGTCAAGGCGGGCCGCCCCGTCGACCTCGACGCGCTCCGCGGCGTGACGGCGAACCTCGTCGAGCGCGGAGCGTCGGTCGTGGTCCTCGGCTGCACGGAGCTGTCCGTCGTCGCCGTCGACCACGGCCTGCTCGCCGACCCGGTCTACCTCGACTCGATGGACCAGCTCGCGCGCGCGACGATCCGGCGCGCGGGGCACCGCGTCCGGGACTGACCGGAACGAGCGGTCGCCCCGAGCGCTCAGCCGAGCTCGCTCGTCCCCGAGTACAGGTGCAGCACCGGCACGTGCAGGTCGTCCCGGGCGCGCGACGCCCAGTCCGTGTGGAACGTGTCCTCGACGGCGTGCGGGTACGTCACCACGACGACCTCCCGGACGTCGCCGGACGCCACGGCCTTGCGCAGCGCGGGCAGCGGGTCGTCCTCCGTGATCGAGCCGTCGGCCTCGCGTCCCGCGGCGCGCAGCTCCGCGACGCTGAGCTCGAGCTGCTCCGCGGCCGTCGCCGTGGCCTGCGCGCGCGTGGGCTCGCGGCCGACCACCTCGTCCCACGCCGCCTTCAGCTCTCCGACGCTCAGGTGGTCGATGATGCCCGACAGGACGTTGCGCTCGGTGTCCGCGGGCACGAGCACGCGGTAGCCCAGGCTCTCCCCCTCGTGGAGCGACAGGATGTGCTGGACGTCGGCCGGGTTCAGGGTGTCCTCGGTGAGGACGAGGATGGTGTCGGTCACGCGGATCAGACTATCGGCAGCAGCCAGCGCGCGAGCGTCGTGCCGGCGGGGGAGCCGTCCTCGTCCTGCGGCGCATGGAGCAGGTGCGCCAGGCGCGCGTGCCGGGGGAGGGCCACGCGCGCGCGCCCCGCGCCCGGTGCGGGGGCGCCCGCGACGATGCGGCCCGGCCCCGGACCCACGACCCGGGGCGTCGTCGTCACGCACAGCTCGTCCACCAGGTCGGCGGCGAGCAGCTGCGCGAGCAGCGTCGGCCCGCCCTCCGCGAGCACGCGCGTCAGCCCGCGGTCCGACAGCGCGCGCAGCCCCGCGGCCAGGTCGAGGTCCGTGCCCGACCCGACCTCGAGCACGCGCTCGGGCGGCACCCCGGCCCGTGCACGAGCCGCGCCGTCGGACCCCGTGAGGACGAACGGCGGCCGGTCCGTGCCCGAGAGCCGCTCCGGGACGCGCCCCGAGCGCGTGACCACGGCCAGCTCGAGCGGCGCCCCGTGCAGGTGCTCGAGCCCGCGCGGGCGGTCCAGCGGGGTGTAGCCCTCGGCGCGCGCGGTCCCCGCGCCGACCAGGACGACGTCGGCGAGCGCGCGCAGGACGCGGAACACGCGACCGTCGGCCGCGTCGTTGATCGTGCCGGACCGCTCGTCGGGACCCCACGCGGCGCCGTCGAGGCTCGCGACCATGTTCGCCCGGACGGTCGCCGGGCCCCGCGCCGACTCGTCGTGCGCGTACAGGGCCGCGAGGGTGGCTTCCCCCGGTTCGGGCGGGACGTGGCGCACCTGCGGCACGAGCAGGTCGAGGTGGGGGACGCTCGGGGGCGTGGCGGTGCTCACAGCCGCCACGGTAGCCGCAGGCGTAGGCTGGATCCTCGTGACTTCCGCGCCAGCGCCCGGCGGCGCCGCCGCCTCGGCGGGTCCCGCCCACCCCGATCCCGCGACCGCACGGCCCGTGCGCGCGCTCGCCGACGTGCGGCCCTCGGTGTCGCCGTCCCGGCTGCTCGCCGACCTCGTGCCCCCGCGCCACTTCGCGCGCGCGCGCTTCTCGACGTACCGCGCCGACCCTCGTCACCCGAGCCAGGCCACCACGGTCGCGCGGCTCGAGGAGGCCGCCGCGGCGATCGCCCGGCCGCCGCGGCGCGGCCTGTTCGGCACGCGTCGCGCCGCCGCCCCGGCGGTGTACATGGACGGCGGCTTCGGGGTCGGCAAGACGCACCTGCTCACCTCCCTCGCGCACGCCGTCGGGCTTGACGTCAGCGCGTACGGCACGTTCGTCGAGTACACCAACCTCGTCGGCGCGCTCGGGTTCGCCCCCACGGTCGACGCGCTCGCCGAGAAGAAGCTCGTGTGCATCGACGAGTTCGAGCTCGACGACCCGGGCGACACCGTGCTCATGTCGCGCCTCCTGCGGGAGCTGGCCGACCGCGGCGTGGCGCTCGCGGCGACGTCGAACACCCTGCCGGAGGCGCTCGGCGAGGGGCGGTTCGCCGCGGAGGACTTCCTGCGCGAGATCCAGGCGCTCGCCGCCCGGTTCGAGGTGCTGCGCGTGGACGGCGAGGACTACCGCCACCGCTCGGTCGTCACCGACTCCGCGCCGCTGCCCGACGACGCGGTGCGCGCGGCGGCGTCGACCCGCCCCGGCACGACCCTCGACTCGTTCGAGGAGCTCCTCGCGCACCTCGCGCAGGTGCACCCGAGCCGGTACGGCGCGATGCTCGACGGCGTCGAGGCGGTCGCGCTCACCGGCGTGCGCCCGGTGACGGAGCAGGCTGCCGCGCTGCGGCTCGTCGTGCTCGTCGACCGCCTGTACGACCGGGACGTGCCCGTGCTCCTCGGCGGTGCGGGGGAGAGCGGCCTGTTCACCGAGGAGATGCTGCGCGGCGGGTACCGCAAGAAGTACTACCGCGCCCTGTCGAGGCTCGGCGCGCTGGCCGAGGAGGGGCGCACCCTGGCCCGCTCGGCCTGACGGACAGCGTCTCCCGCCGTCCGAGGTCCCCGGGCGTCCGGCCGACCGCGGCGGTCCCGAGCACGCCGGTCAGGTCGCGGCGAGCCGCTTCTTCTCCGCCTCGACGTCGAAGTCGGCCGCGGGCCACCCCAGGTCCAGGCGCCGCAGCGCGTCGAGCAGCAGCTCGCTCACGGCGAGGCGCGCGTACCACTTGCGGTCCGCGGGGACGACGTGCCACGGCGCCGCCTCGGTGCTCGTGCGGTCCAGCATCACCTGGTACGCGTCCTGGTAGGCGGGCCACAGCGCGCGGGAGTCGATGTCGGACGGGTCGTACTTCCAGTGCTTGTCGGGACGCTCGAGACGTTCGGCGAGGCGTGCGCGCTGCTCCTCGTAGGACACGAGCAGCGCGACCTTGATCACCGTCGTGCCGGACGCGACGACCTTCTCCTCGAAGCGGTTGATCTCGTCGTACCGCTTGTCGAGCACCGCGGGCTCCACGAGCTCGCGCACGCGTGCGACGAGGACGTCCTCGTAGTGCGAGCGGTCGAACACGCCGATGTACCCGGGGGCGGGCAGCTCGCGCCGCACCCGCCACAGGAAGTGGTGGCGCAGCTCCTGCGCGGTGGGGACCCCGAACGACCGGTGCGCCACGCCCTGCGGGTCCACGAGGCCGACGACGTGACGCACGATGCCGCCCTTGCCCGCGGTGTCCATCCCCTGCAGGACGAGGAGCACCGACCGGGAGCCGCCCGAGCGGCCCTCGGCGAACAGCCGCTCCTGGAGCTCGGACAGCTCGTCGGCGTGGTGCTCGACGAGCGCGCGGCCGGCCGCCTTGCCGCCCCGGAAGCCGGGGGCGGCCGACCGGTCCACCGTCGCGAGGTCGAAGCCGTCGGCGACGCTCAGCACGTCGGTGGGTGCGGCGTCCCAGCCGGGAGCGACCGGGGTCGCCGCCTTCTTCCGGGCGTCCTTCTTCCGGACGCGCTTCGTGCCGGCGTCCTTCGGGCGGGGTTCCTTGCGGGTCTGCTTCGTCGTGCCGGTCCTCGCGCTCTTCGCCTTCTTCGCCGCAGCCATGGGCGAGCGTAGTCACACCCAGGACAGCACCGCGACCGAGCGCGCCGGGAGGTGCACGAGCCGTCCCTCGACCGTGGTCGCCGGGTCCCACGCTGCGAGGACGCGGGGCGCACCGCCCAGCGCGACCCGCACCGTGCGCGGCCCGGCGCCGAGGTTCACCGCGACCGCGACCGTGCCCCGCTCGACGACGAAGGCCGGGCCGTCGTGCGGCCCCTTCCGCGCGTCCTCGCCCGACGCGTCGTCCTCGGGGCCGTCCGGCCCGTGCAGCCGCACGACGGACAGGTCCCCGGACCGGACGTCGTCGCGGCGGCGCAGCGCGACGAGCGCGCGGTACCAGGCGAGCAGCCGCGCGTGCTCCGGCCGTTCCGGCTCGGACCAGTCGAGCACGCTCGCGTCGCGCGTCGCCGGGTCCTGCGGGTCGGGGACGGCGGGCGCCCCCTCGTCCCAGCCGTGGTCGGAGAACTCCGCCGCGCGTCCGTCGCGGATCGCGCGGGCCAGCTCGGGGTCGTCGTGGTCGGTGAAGTACTGCCACGGCGTCGAGGCGCCCCACTCCTCGCCCATGAAGAGCATCGGGGTGAAGGGCGAGACGAGGACGAGCGCGGCAGCGACCGCGAGGCCGCCCGCGTCGAGGGTCGACGACGGCCTGTCGCCCTGCGCCCGGTTGCCCACCTGGTCGTGGTTCTGCGCGCACACCACGAACGCGTGCCCGTCGGTGCCTGCCGGCACGGGGCGGCCCCACGGCGCGCCGCGGAACGTCGACCACGACCCGTCGTGGACGAAGACGCCGGTCAGCGCCTTGCGCAGCACCGCGACCGGTCCGAAGTCCACGTAGTAGCCCTGCCGCTCGCCGGTGAGCAGGGCGTGCAGCGCGTGGTGCACGTCGTCGGCCCACTGCGCGGCCATGCCGCGCCCGCCCTGCTCGGACCCGGTCACGGTCGCGACGTCGTTCTCGTCCGACTCCGCGATCAGCGTGAGCGGCCGCCCGACCTCCTGCGCGACCCGCTCGACGCGGCGCGCGAGCTCGGTCAGCACGTGGGTCGGCGACTCGTCGACGAGGGCGTGCACCGCGTCCAGGCGCAGGCCGTCGACGTGGAACTCGACGAACCACCGCTCCGCGTTGTCGACGATCCACTCGCGCACCTCGCGGCTGCCCGAGCGGTCGAGGTTGACGGCCGCGCCCCACGGCGTGTGGTGGGCGTCGGTGAAGTAGGGGCCGAACTCCGGCAGGTAGTTCCCCGAGGGGCCCAGGTGGTTGTAGACGACGTCGAGCACGACCGCGAGCCCGCGCGCGTGCGCGGCGTCGACGAAGCGCTGCAGCGCGCGCGGTCCGCCGTACGGGTCGTGCACGGCGTACAGGTGCACGCCGTCGTAGCCCCAGCCCCACCGTCCGCCGAACGCCGCCACCGGCATGATCTCGACCGCGCCGACGCCGAGCTCGACGAGGTGGTCGAGACGGCCGGTCGCGGCGTCGAGCGTGCCCTCGGCGGTGAACGTCCCGACGTGGAGCTCGTAGACCACCTCGCCGCGCACGTCGCGGCCGGGCCAGGCGTCGTCGGTCCACGCGAACGCCGGGTCGAACGTGCGGCTCGGGCCGTGGACGCCGTACGGCTGCCAGGGGCTGCGCGGGTCCGGCCGGCCCGGGCCGCCGTCGACGGCGAAGCCGTAGTCCGTACCCCACGGCAGCTCGTGGTCGTGACCCCACCAGCCCGGCACGTGCGCGCCGACGAGCCGCAGCGGGGTACGGCGCGCACCCTCGAACGTCCCGGCGCCGTGCTCGGGCACGAGCAGCTCCACCTGGCGCGCCGCGGGCGCCCAGACGAGCGGGCGGGCCCCGGGCACCGGGAGCATCGGCGTCCCGCGGGGCGGGGGTACGGACGTCATGCGTCACCGTCCTCGACGAGCAGCGCGACGGGCAGCTCCTCGAAGAGCCGCTCGAGCGGCACGGTCCCGGCGGCGTGCCGGCGCCCGGTCAGGACGTCGAGCCAGCCGGTGGGCGCGTCCGGGAGCGTCACGACGTGGTCGCGCCAGCCGCCGAGGCGCCGGACGGTGCCGTGCAGACGGGTCGCGACGGTGACGACCCGTGCCGCACCGGAGACCGTGCGCGCGAACCCGAGCGCGCACGGGGTCGACGTCGCGAGCGGGGCGTAGCCGGCCTCGGGGCCGACGAACGCCTCGGGCGACGCTCGGCGCAGGCGCAGGGCGCGGGACGTGACGAGCAGCTTCTCGTCGCCGAGCGTGCGCGCCACCCCGCCGTCGTCGAGGCGGGCGAGGCGTCGCGCGAGGTCCTCGACGTCGACGGGCCGCCGGTTGTCGGGGTCGACGAGCGTGGGTCCGTAGGACTCGCTGCCCTGGTAGACGTCCGCCACGCCGGGCGCGGTGAGCTGCACGAGCTTGATCCCGAGGCTCGCCGCACGCAGCTCCTCGCGGTGGTCGTGCGACCAGCGCTCGAACGCCCGCAGCACGTCCGGGTCCTCGAGCGCCTTGCGTGCGAGGTCCTTCACGGCGCGCTCGTACGCCTCGTCGGTGCCGGTCCACGACGTGCGCACCTTCGCCTCGCGCAGCGCCTTGCGCAGGTAGTCCACGAGCCGTTCGGCGTCGATCGCGCCGGACGCGCTCCGTGGCCCGTCCCGCTCGACGTCGGTGTCGGCCCCGGGCAGCGCCGGCGCGTCCGGCTGCCACGTCCCGGCGACGGTCTGCCACAGCAGGTTCTCGGCGAGGCCGTCGACCAGCACACCGCGGTACGGGGCGCTCGCCGCACGCACGGCGTCGACGACCCGCGCCCATCCGGCGGTGTCCTCCGACAGGACGCCGAGCGCTGCGCGCGTGTCCTCGCCGCGCTTGGTGTCGTGGGTCGACCCCGCGGTGAGAGCGAGCGGGGTGAGCGCGGCGACGCGCTGCGCGAACGCGTGCCAGTCGTGCACCCCGACGCTGAACCGGTCGGGCTCTCCGCCCACCTCGCACAGGCTCACGAGCTCGGTCCAGCGGTAGAACGCGGTGTCCTCCACGCCCTTGGCCATGACGGCCCCGCACACCTGCTGGAAGCGCACGACGAGCTCGTCCCGGCGGGGCTCGCGGCGGCGTCCGGCGCTGCCGGTCTCGCGCCCGAGCACGAGGTCGACGACGACGTCCAGCGTCTCCGCGCGCTGCGGGTCGAGGTGCACGCGCGCCCGCTCGGCCGCCTCCTCGACGGCGCGCACGGCCTCGTGCCGCGGCGGCGTCCCGGGGACGACGTACGCGCGGTACCGGTCGAACGCGACGAGGAGCTCGCGCAGGCACTGGTGCAGCCCGCGCCACGTGTGGTCGCGCAGCCGCGGGTCGTCGTGGCAGACGGCGGCCGCGAGATCGGTGAGGCGGTGCACCTCCGCGTACAGCGGCCCGGCGACCACCTCGCGCTTCGCCTGCTCGACGACGCCCTCGAGCCCTCCCGGGGGCGCACCCGTGAGCCGGGTCATCGTGGCGTCGAGGCCGGCGCGGCCGCCCGGGTCGACGAACAGCTGCTGCAGACGCCAGGCGACGTCGTAACCGGTCGTCCCGACGGTCGCCCAGTCGGGCGGGACCTGCTCCTCGCCCGCGAGGATCTTCTCGACCACCACCCACGCGCCGTCGGTGCGCTGCGCGAGCCGTTCGAGGTACTGGGCGGGGTCGGCGAGCCCGTCGGGGTGGTCGATGCGGAGCCCGTCCACCACGCCGGTGCGCACGAGGTCGAGCACGAGCGCGTGCGTCGCGTCGAACACGTCCTCGTCCTCGACCCGCACCGCCGCGAGGGTGCCGACGTCGAAGAACCGGCGGTAGTTGAGCTCCTCGTCGCCCACGCGCCAGTAGGCGAGCCGGTAGTGCTGGCGCTCCACGAGCTCGGCGAGCGGCAGGTCCTCCGTGCCCTCGCGCACGGGGAAGACGTGCTCGTAGTAGCGCAGCACGGTCGTGGGCGTGCCGCCGTCCACCGCTGCGTCCGCGACGCCGGCGTCCCGCGGCACGTGCGGGACCACGATCTCGTCGAGCACGAGGTCGCCCGCGGCCAGCGCGTCGCCGAGGCGCACGCCGAGCACGGGCATGAGCACCGCGCCGTCGTCCGTCGACCAGTCGACGTCGAACCACGACGCGTACGGCGACTGCGGCCCGTGCTGCAGGACCGACCACAGCGCGCGGTTGTGCCACGCCGGGGTGGGGACGGCCATGTGGTTCGGGACGACGTCGAGCACCATGCCGAGCCCGGCGGCGTGGGCGCACTCGGCGAGGCGCTCGAGACCGGCACGCCCGCCCATCTCGACGCTGATGCGCCCGTGGTCGACGACGTCGTACCCGTGCGTCGACCCTGGTGCGGCCTGCAGCACGGGGGACAGGTACAGGTGGGTCACGCCGAGCGAGGCGAGGTACGGCACCTGGCGCGCCGCCTCGTCGAACGTGAGGTCGGGGCCGAGCTGCAGACGGTACGTCGAGACGGGTGCGGCACGGCGGGCACCGTCGCGGGGCGCCCGCGACCCGGTGGTGGCGGGCGCCGTCACGACGCCGGCGGGCGGGTCAGGACGATGACGCTGCGGCCGGTCACGGGGATCGTGTCCCCGGGCTGCAGCGCGTCGCCGGCGTCGAGCGTGCCGTCGGTGTCGAGCACCACGTCCCAGGACGTCCCGTAGCGCTCGGGCGGCACGGTGAACTCGAGCTCCTCGGAGTGGGCGTTGAGGAGCAGGAGGAAGGAGTCGTCGACGATCGGCTCGCCGCGCCGGTCCTTCTCGGGGATCGCGTCGCCGTTGAGGAACACCATGACGGTGCGGGCGTAGCTGTGGTCCCAGTCCTCCTGGGTCATGCGGGAGCCGGTGATGTCGAGCCACTCGATGTCCGGCAGGTCGTCCGCGCCCGTGCCGCCGTCGCGCCCCACGAAGAACCGGCGGCGGTGCAGCACCGGGTGGTCGCGCCGCAGCCACACGACGTGGCGCGCGAAGTCGAGCAGCGCGCGCCGCTCGTCCCGCTCGTCGCGCCCGCCGGCACCGACCCCCGCCTCCCCGTTGGACGCCTCGTCGGCACCGGCGTCCGAGAGGAAGCTCCAGTCCATCCAGGTGATCTCGTCGTCCTGGCAGTACCCGTTGTTGTTGCCGCCCTGCGTGCGCGCGATCTCGTCGCCGTGCGCGAGCATCGGCACGCCCTGGGACAGCAGGAGCGTGGTGAGGAAGTTGCGGCGCTGCCGCGCGCGCAGCGCGAGCACCTCCGGGTCGTCCGTGGGCCCCTCCGCGCCGCAGTTCCACGAGCGGTTGTGGCTCTCGCCGTCGTTGTTGCCCTCGCCGTTCGCCTCGTTGTGCTTCTCGTTGTAGGACACGAGGTCGTTGAGCGTGAAGCCGTCGTGGGCCGTGACGAAGTTGATCGACGCGATGGGCTTGCGGCCGCTGTGCTCGTAGAGGTCGGAGGAGCCCGTGAGGCGGCTCGCGAACTCGGGCAGCGTGGAGGGCTCGCCGCGCCAGAAGTCGCGCACGGTGTCGCGGTAGTCGCCGTTCCACTCGGTCCACATCGGCGGGAAGCCGCCCACCTGGTATCCGCCGTCGCCCAGGTCCCACGGCTCGGCGATGAGCTTGACCTGGGAGACGACCGGGTCCTGCTGGACGATGTCGAAGAACGCGGAGAGCCGGTCGACCTCGTGGAACTGCCGGGCGAGGGTCGCGGCGAGGTCGAAGCGGAAGCCGTCGACGTGCATCTCCGTGACCCAGTACCGTAGCGAGTCCATGATGAGCTGGAGCACGTGCGGCGAGCGCATGAGCAGCGAGTTGCCGGTGCCGGTGGTGTCGAAGTAGTGCGCCTCGTCGCCGTCCACGAGCCGGTAGTACGCCTTGTTGTCGATGCCCCGGAAGCTCAGCGTGGGGCCGAGGTGGTTGCCCTCGGCCGTGTGGTTGTAGACGACGTCGAGGATGACCTCGATGCCGGCCTCGTGCAGCGCCTTGACCATGGACTTGAACTCCATGACCTGCTCGCCGCGCGTGCCGAACGCCGCGTAGCCGTTGTGCGGCGCGAAGAAGCCGATGGTGTTGTAGCCCCAGTAGTTCGACAGCCCCTGGTCGACCAGGTGGGGGTCGTTGACGAACTGGTGCACGGGCATGAGCTCGACCGCGGTGACGCCGAGCGAGCTGAGGTGCTCGATGACCGCGGGGTGCGCCATGCCGGCGTAGGTGCCGCGCAGCTCCTCGGGCACGTCGGGGTGGCGCATCGTCATGCCCTTGACGTGCGCCTCGTAGATCACGCTGTCGTGGTAGTCGCGGTTCGGCGGACGGTCGTGGCCCCAGTCGAAGAACGGGTTGACCACGACGGACACCATGGTGTGCGCCGCCGAGTCGTCGTCGTTGAGCGGGGGAGCGGGGGGCGGTGCCTGCTCGTCACCGTTCTCGTCGTCCGGGTCGGCGGCGTCCTGCGCCTCGCCGAACCGGTAGGAGTACAGGGACTCGTCGCCGTCGACCTGTCCCTCGATCGCCTTGGCGTACGGGTCGAGGAGCAGCTTCGCGGGGTTGCACCGGTGCCCGTTCGCCGGGTCGTACGGGCCGTGCACCCGGTAGCCGTAGCGCGTGCCCGGGGCGACGCCCGGCAGGTAGACGTGCCAGACGTGCGCGTCGACCTCCTCGACCTCGACGCGCTGCTCGGTCCCGTCGTCGTCGAGCAGGCACAGCTCGACGCGGTCGGCGATCTCGGAGAAGAGGGCGAAGTTCGTGCCCGTGCCGTCGTACGTGGCCCCGAGGGGGTAGGGATGGCCAGGCCAGGTCTGCATCCCCTGAGGATGTCATGCGGCGCGGGACGTCGCTCAGGAGATGTGGACGGTTCGATGAGACGCACGTCACGTCTGGAGCACGAAAAGAAAAAGTGTGCCAAGCGCGTGGGGTTCGGGTGCGAGCGCCGAGCCGACCTGGTAGACCCGATCCATGAGCACCGACGCACGACCCGAGGACGACCTCAACACGTCCGACATCGCCTCCGCCCGCCTGTCCCCGCCGCGCGAGGAGGGCGAGGAGCACGGCGACGTCCTGACCGGTGGCGACCCGGCGAAGGCGCCCCACTCGCTGTCCGAGACGGAGCGCCGGCCGATCGAGGGCGCGTCGTCGGGCACGTCGTGGGACGACCCGGACGAGCTCTGACACGCTCCCGCCCCGGCTCCTGCGCCACGGCGGCGGTCCGCGTCAGTCGAGGCGGGGGAGCCGGTCGGCGTCGACCGGCAGGATGCGCGGCATGCCGGGTGGCGCGACGGCGCTGACCGCGAGGTAGCGGGCCTCCGCGCGGTGCAGCCGGATGTGCTCGTCGACCGTCCAGTCCGGCCCGTTCGTCAGCACCATGCCGCACGAGCACTCGATGGTCACGCGCCCGGACGCGTCCTCCACCACCTGGCCCGTCGTCACGTGCGCGGCCCGCGCGCCGGCCTTCGCGCGGCGCATCGACGCGCTCACCGGCTCGGGCCGGACGGCGTCCTCGCGCTCCGCGGTGCTCCCGCGGCGGCCGGTGTGCGAGGTCGGGCGAGCGGCATCCACGGGACCGAGCCTAGACGCCCGCGGCACCGCTCCCGACGCGGGCCGGCGCGACGCCGTCGTCCGGGCGGTCGTGGTGCCCGTCGTGCTCGTCGCCGTGGTCGTGCGGCAGGCCGAGCGCGTGGGCGCGCTCGTGCGCCCGCTCCGCCGCCTCGCGGGCGGCGATGCGGGCGCGCACCTCCTCGCGCCGCAGCGGCGGGACCGTCGTCGGCGGCTGACGGCGCTCGGGCAGCTCCTCCAGCAGCCGCGAGACGATCGCCGACACCTCGACGACGGCGCGCTCGAACGGCTCCTCGGTCGTCGCGCTCGTGCGCTGGATGCCCGTGACCTTGCGCACGAACTGGCGTGCCGCGGCCTCGACCTCCTCCTCGGTCGCAGGAGGGACGAGACCGCGCAGGGTGGTGATGTTCCGGCACATGCCACGACGCTACGGGCGTGTGGCGAGCGTCACAAGGGGCGGGGGCGTCAGGCGAAGCGTGCGGACGCAGCGACGGTCCCGCGCGGGTCGACGTCCAGGCGGAGGTCGGCCAGCCGCAGGCCGGGCGGGAGGTCGGCCGTGAGGTCGAAGGTCCGACCGCGCAGTGCGTCGACGTGGCCCCGAGCGGCGACGAGGAGTGCCGCGACGGCGGGGTTGCGGCTCGACAGGTCGAGCTCGCGGACCCTGAGCACCGACCGGTCGTCGACGTCCGCGGCGAGGACCGCGTGGACGCTCGCCGAGAGGATGCCTTTGCGCACGCGCCCGAACGCGCGCACCGCCACCGAGCGCGGGCCGGCCGACGTGATCTCGACGTCGAGGGAGGAGAGCGCGACGCCGCGCGTCGCCAGCTCCTCGGTGAGCAGGCGACGCGCGGTGGCGACCAGCGCGCCCTGGGGAACCGCGACGCGCACGTGGCCGCTGACGGGGTGCGCCTCGTCCGGCTCCACGAATGCGATGCCGAGCCGCGCGTCGGACGTCTCGACCCACGCGAACCGCAACCCCTCGGCCTCCGCGGTGACGTCGACCGGGACGTCCTCGACGACGACCGGGTGCGCGTCGACGCGCAGGCTGCGGAGCGTGGCCGGTTCGCTCGACCGGGGCTGCTCGGGGCGCCACGGCTCACGGGACGCGGCCGGCACCCCGGAGCGCACGGCGGCCACCACTCCGGAGGCGTCGACGGCGAGCGAGGCGACGTCGGGGCCGTCCAGCGCGGCCTCCACCCGGAGCCTGTCGAGGTGGGCGGCACGGTCGCCCACCTCGTCGCGGACCGCCTGGTGGACGCGCACGGCGAGCTCGGCGCCCGTCGTCGGGCGTGGTGCACGGCCGAGGGGGAGGAGCTCGTCACGGGACGCGTCGCGGACCATGGCCGAGAGCCTAGGGCCTGCGTGCTCCGCGACGACGAAGGCCGTCCCGGACGGTGTCCGGGACGGCCTTCGTGGTGGTGGGCGATACTGGGATCGAACCAGTGACCTCTTCCGTGTCAGGGAAGCGCGCTACCGCTGCGCCAATCGCCCGAGGGTGCTGCTGCGAGGTGGAGATGGGATTCGAACCCACGTATACGGCTTTGCAGGCCGCTGCCTCGCCTCTCGGCCACTCCACCGCGAGACTCGTCCTCCCGGCGGCCGGACGAACCGGCCGGAGAGTGGCCTCCGAGCGGATGACGGGACTCGAACCCGCGACCCTCACCTTGGCAAGGTGATGCTCTACCAACTGAGCCACATCCGCGCGGCCGGTGCTCCGTGCCCCGACCGACACGTCGGTCGCAGGCCCGGTGTTCCGGCGCGTCCCACATACTAGCCGACTTCTGCGACGATCCGTGCATCCGGCGGCGGGACGGGGAGAGCGGGTCGGGGAGGCGGGACGACGAAGGCCGTCCCGGACGGTGTCCGGGACGGCCTTCGTGGTGGTGGGCGATACTGGGATCGAACCAGTGACCTCTTCCGTGTCAGGGAAGCGCGCTACCGCTGCGCCAATCGCCCAGTGCTGCGAGGTGGAGATGGGATTCGAACCCACGTATACGGCTTTGCAGGCCGCTGCCTCGCCTCTCGGCCACTCCACCGTGACTCGTCCCTCTCCTGTGCTCTCGGGAGAGAGAGTCGGGGAGTGGTCTCCGAGCGGATGACGGGACTCGAACCCGCGACCCTCACCTTGGCAAGGTGATGCTCTACCAACTGAGCCACATCCGCGCGACCGGCTCGTGGGGCAGGAGCGAGACCCGATGTGGACTCTCTCCGCGACCCCGGCGTTCCGGCGCGTCCCAGACATTAGTCGACCGGAGCGCTCGGCGTCCAACTGGCTCCGGGGGCGTGCTCGACGACGCCCCGGCAGCGCCGTGCGCACGGTCCGCGTCGCCGTGGCGCGGTGCTCGGTAGCGTGAGCCCGTGCCACGACCAGGGACGACGCCGCGGAGGGTGCCGCCGACGACGCCGCCGACCGCGACGGAGGGGGCCGTGCCGGGCACCCCGTCGGGCGACGGCGTGGCGCGGTTCGCCGGCCGAGCAGCGCGCGGGGTCGTCGAGTGCGTGGACGTGCTGAGCGCGCCGGAGCGGCTCCTCGAGGACGGTCCGTGGTTCGTCGTCGCGGAGTTCGACGCCCCGCGGGGGCGCGCCCGCGCCTGGCGGTTCGCGGAGCGGACCGACCCGGCCGAGGACCCGGCCGAGGAACCGACCGAGGACCCGACCGAGGACCCGACCGGCACTCCCGGCGACGGTGCGACGGGCGTGTGGCGGGGGCCGTCGCCGTCGGCGTGGACGAGCTCCCTCGACCGCGCCTCGTACGAGGCGGCGGTGGCGCGCGTGCGTGCCGAGGTCCGGGAGGGGCAGGTGTACCAGGCGAACGTGTGCCGCGTGCTGAGCGCCCCGCTGGCACCCGACGGCGACCTCGAACCCGACGCCCTGGCCCTCGCCCGCCGGCTCGCGCGGGGCAACCCTGCCCCGTACGCCGGCGTGCTGCACGTGCCGGCGAGCAGCGGCGTCGAGCCGGCGTGGGTCGTCAGCGCGTCGCCCGAGCTCTACCTCGGGCTCGCCGACGGGGTGCTGACCTCCGGCCCGATCAAGGGCACCGCGGCGACGGCGGCCGCCCTCACCGCCAAGGACCGCGCCGAGAACGTCATGATCACGGACCTGGTCCGCAACGACCTGCAGCGCGTGTGCCTGCCGGGGACGGTGGAGGTCACCGACCTGCTCGCCGTCGAGGAGCACCCTGGCCTCGTCCACCTCGTGAGCCGCGTCGCGGGGCAGGTGCGCGACGACGTGCTGTCCGCCCCCGACCGCTGGGCGCGCGTGCTCGGCGCGACGTTCCCGCCCGCGTCGGTCTCCGGGGCGCCCAAGTCCTCGGCGCTGCGCCTCATCGGTGAGCTCGAGCCCGTGCCGCGCGGCCCGTACTGCGGGGCCGTCGGGTGGGTCGACGGCGACGAGGCGGTCCTCGCGGTGGGGATCCGCACGTTCTGGTGGTCCGACGGCGTCCTGCGGTTCGGCACCGGTGCCGGCATCACGTGGGGGAGCGACCCGGCGCGCGAGTGGGAGGAGACCGAGCTCAAGGCGCACCGCCTCGTCGGGCTCGCCTCCGGCACACTGGAGCCATGACGCAGCCCCTGCCCACGCCGGGCGCCCCCGCGGCGCCGCCGGAGAACCTCGTCGTGTGGGCGGGCGACCGTCTCGTCGACCCGGCCGACGCGGCGCTCAGCGCCGTCGACCACGGGATCACCGTCGGCGACGGGGTGTTCGAGACGTGCGCGGTCTTCGACGGCCGCGCGTTCGCGCTGACGCGGCACCTGCGCCGTCTCGCGCGGTCCGCGACCGGCCTCGGGCTCGACGCGCCCGACGACGCGGCGGTGCGCTCGGCCGTCGACGAGGTCCTCGCCGAGGCCCGGGAGCGCGCGTCGGCCGGCGCGGGGGAGGTCGGGCGGCTGCGCATCACGGTGACCGCGGGGCTCGGCCCGCTCGGCTCGGGGCGCACGCCCGGGGCGCAGACCCTCGTCGTCGCGGCCGGGCCCGCCACGATCGTGGCGCGCGGGCGCGCCGTCCGCTCGCCGTGGACCCGGAACGAGCGCTCGGCCGTCGCGGGCCTCAAGACGACGTCGTACGCCGAGAACGTCGTGGCGCTCGCCGACGCGGTGGCGAAGGGCGGCGACGAGGCGCTGCTCGCCAACACGGCCGGCGAGCTGTGCGAGGGCACGGGTGCCAACGTGTTCGTCGAGCGCGACGGCGAGCTCGTCACCCCGCCGCTCTCGTCGGGCTGCCTCGCCGGGATCACGCGCGAGCTGCTGCTCGAGTGGGCCGCCGAGGACGGGCTGCCGGTGCGCGAGGCGCGGCCGGGCGAGCTGCCGTTCGACGTGCTCGACGAGGTGAGCGACGGGCGCGCGGGACTGCTGCTCACCGGGTCCGTGCGCAACGTCCAGCCGGTGACCTGGATCGACGGCGTGGACGTCCACGCGGGCTCGGTGTCGCTCGCCGCGCGCGAGCTGTTCGAGCGGCGTCGGCGGGAGCGCCTCGACCCGTGACGCCGTGCGTCGTGCCGAGGTGAGGTCCCCGGGCGCTCACCTGCGGTGCGGCGAGCCGCGCGATCGCGCCGGTTTTCCGATCGGGTCCGGTTCAGGCTAGTATCGACCTCGCACTCGGGCGATTGGCGCAGTGGTAGCGCGCTTCGTTCACACCGAAGAGGTCACTGGTTCGAACCCAGTATCGCCCACCGAGCGTCACGGCAGCACCGAGGGCCCGTCACCGCACCAGCGGGGGCGGGCCTCTTCGTGTCCGCTCTGCACCCCGGCGATCGATGCGCCGGGGTGGACCGTGTCCTCTGTCACACCTGCGTCGCGTCATGCATCGTCCTCGCCGTGCGTCCTTGCTCCTGGACGACCGTCCAGGAGCGAGGAGAACGCGTGCCCCCCACCACCCCCCGACCATCTCGGGCGAAACGCCGACCGGTCCTGCGACGTGCCCTTCCGGGCGCGCTCCCGCTGCTGCTCGTCCTGCTCGGGCTCACCGCCGTCCCCGCGCCGGCGAGCGCCGCGGAGCTCGACGCGATCACCGGCGTGGAGATCACCCGTCCCACCGGGGAGCTCCAGCGCGGGGACTCGATCCGTCTCGACGCGACGTGGAGCGTGCCCGACGACGCGAGCGCGGGCGACACGTTCCGCCTCGTGCTCCCGACGGCGCCTCGCGTGGTGGGGACCCCGGACGCGTTCGACCTCGCCGACCCCGCCGGGTCCGTCGTCGGGACCTGCGCGGTCGACGCGACCCAGATCCTGTGCACGCTCGGCGAGTACGTCGCCACGCACACGGCCGTCGCCGGGACGTTGTTCTTCTGGGCGGAGGTCACGGAGACGAGCACGTCCGAGGTGCTGGTCTTCCGCACGGGCGGCGGTGCCGAGATCCACGTCGACGTCCCCGGCGGCATCGGCGACAGCGACACCTGGGGGTGGGGACCGCCCGCGTCCCCGGTCAAGAACGCCTGGTTCGACGCCGAGGACGGCCGTGCCCACTGGCAGGTGAACGTCCCGGGTCAGTACCTGACGGGACCGGACGGCGAGCCGGTCGTGGTCACCGACACGTTCGACCCGCGCCTGACCCTGGTCGTCGACAGCATGCGCGCGGTCGCCGTCCCCGTCGACCGGTGGAACCGGGGCGACTTCTGGGGCGGGGGGTTCTGGCTGGACAGGTCCCAGTACGTGATCGAGACCGGCCCCGCGGCCAACCAGTTCCGGTTCAGCGTTCCCGGCGCCCTGGGCGACGACCACGTCTACGTGCTGGTCTACGCGACCGAGGTCCCCGAGGACGCCCGCGACGGCGACCGGTACCGCAACTCGATCAGCGGGACGGGCTTCGCGGAGGCGGTGGCGACCGCGGTGTACGCCGGCGGGGCGGGCACGGGCCGGGGCGAGGCCGTGCGGTCGATCCGGCTCACCAAGCAGGTCGACGGCGACGACTCGGGGGCGGTCACCGGCCCGTTCGTGTTCGAGCTCGTCTGCCGCGGCACGGACGGCACGACGCTCGACGGGTTCCCCCGCGCGGCCGCCGTCTCCACCGGCGCGACGACGACGTTCACGGACGTGCCCGTGGGGGCCCTGTGCGCGCTCACCGAGACCGAGGACGGCGGCGCGGACCGGGTGGCGCTCGCCCCGGCGGGCCCGATCGCCGTGACGGCGGACTCGCCCATGACCATCGACGTCGTCGCGACCAACACGTTCGACACCCACGCCGGCGGGCTCGCCGTGACCAAGCGCGTCACGGGCACGGGCGCCGGCCTCGTCCCGGACGGCACGCCGTTCACGGTCGACTACGCGTACGAGGACGCCGACGGCGAGGTGTCCGGCGAGCTGGTCGTCAGCGACGGGTCGACAACGGAGCTCACGGACCTCCCCGCCGGCACCGTGGTGACCCTCTCGGAGGCGCGGCCCGGACCCGTCGACGGCGTGGCGTGGCAGCGGCCGAGCTTCGCGGGCGCCGGCGTGGAGGCGCTGGACGACGGCACGGCGCGCGTCGTCGTCGGTGCCTCCACGACCGTGCGCGTCGTGCTGACGAACGAGGCGGTCACGCAGATGCCGCCGGACGAGACGGACGAGCCGTCCGACACCGCCGACGCGCCGCCCGCCACGACGCCGAAGGGTGGCCTGCCGGCGACCGGCACCTCGCTCGCGGTCGCGTCGCTGGGCGCTCTGGTCCTCGTCGCGGCGGGAACTGCGGCGGTCGTCTCCCGGCGCCGGTTCCGGGCCTGAGGCCTGCCCTGAGCCCGAGGGTCCGCGACGGTGTCGCCGCGGTCGCGACGGTGGCACCCTGGGGTTATCCGGCACCCGGAGGTCCAGCGCGGTCGCCGGCGGGTCACGAAGGAGTGAGGCAGCGATGGTCACCATCCGGCGCGGGTTCTCCAGCTTCTCGGCGGACGACCTGGACGCGGCGCGGGCGTTCTACGGCGACACCCTCGGCCTGGGCGTCACGGCGCTCGAGGACGGGAACGGGCTCGTGCTCCACCTCGAGGGCGGTGCCGACGTGTTCGTCTACCCCAAGGAGGACCACCGGCCGGCGACGTACACCGTCATGCACCTGACGGTCGACGACGTCGACGAGGTCGTCGACGAGCTCACCGCGAAGGGCGTGAGCTTCGAGCGGTACGAGGGGTTCCAGCAGGACGAGAAGGGGATCGTGCGCGGGTTCATGGAGGGTGGCGACGGCGCCTGGTGCACCGACCCCGCCGGCAACGTCGTCGGGTTCGCGGACGGGCCCGACATGGAGCGCCTCGTCGGCGGGTGAGGCCCGGTCGTGCGGGCAGGCCGCGCCGCTCCTAGGGTCGGCGGTGCGACGCGCCCCGTGTCGCCCCAGGGCCGAGGGGATCCCCGATGACGTACCGCGAGCGGGAGCGCACGCTGAGCGCCCCCGAGGACTGGAGCGTGCCCGTGCTCGCGCTCGACGGCACGACCGCCGAGCACCGTGAGCCGCTGCACCTCGACGCGCTCTACTACGACACCCCCGACCTGCGGCTGCTCGCCCACGGCGTCACGCTGCGACGCCGGACCGGCGGGGACGACGCGGGGTGGCACCTCAAGCTGCCCGCGCCCGGCGACGCGCGCGACGAGCTGCGGCGCCCGCTCGGCGCCGACGCGCAGGCGCTGCCGACGGTCCTCCCCGGCCCCGCGGGCACGCCCGTGCCACCCGAGGAGCTCACCCGGCTCGTGGTCGGCCTCGCGCGCGGAGACACGCTCGTGCCCGTCGCACGCGTCCGCACCGAACGTCGGACGACGGTGCTGCGCCGCACCGGGGACGACGACGCACCCCTCGTCGAGGTCGCCGAGGACAAGGTCGCCACCGAGCGCGTCGCGCCGCCCGGGGCGCGCGCCCACCCGACGAACACCGCCCCGCACGCCGGCGAGACCGGCGCGTGGCGAGAGATCGAGGTCGAGCTCGCACCCGCAGGGCTCGGGACGGACGACCCCGAGGCACTCCTCGCCGCCGTCGTGGACGCGCTCGTCGCCGCCGGCGCGTCCGAGGAACCGGGCGGGCCGAAGCTCGCCCGCGCGCTCGGCGCCCCGCACGACGCGGGTCGTCCGCGGACCGCCGGCGCCGGCCGCCGCACCCGGAAGGCCACGACGGCGGGCGAGGTCGTCGTCGCGTACCTGCGCGAGCAGGTCGACGCGCTCGTGCGCCGCGACCCCGAGGTGCGCCGGGACGTCCCGGACGCCGTCCACAGGTCCCGCGTCGCCGCCCGGCGCCTGCGCAGCGCGCTCGCCACCTTCCGACCGGTGCTCGACCGCGACGCCACTGAGCCGGTGCGCGAGGAGCTGGCCTGGTGGGGCCGCGTGCTCGGCGAGGCGCGCGACGCCGAGGTGGCGCGCGACCGGGTGCACGACGTCCTCGAGCGGCTCCCCGAGGAGCTCGTCGTCGGCCCGGTGCGCGCACGCGTCGTCGACGAGCTCGATGCGCGCTACCGCGACGCGCTGCGCGGCGCCGTCGCGCAGATGTCCGAGCGCCGCTACCTCGACCTGCTCACGTCGCTCGAGGCGATCGCGGCCACACCGCCGCTGACCGACGGCGCGTCCGCTCCCGCGGCGGACGTCCTGCCGTCGCTCGCCCGCAAGGCGTGGAAGCGCACCCGCCGGCGCGCGCGGGCGGCCGCCGCCGCGGACGGGCCCCGCCGGGAGGAGCTGCTCCACGACGTCCGCAAGGCGGCGAAGCGCGCCCGGTACGCGGGCGAGGCGATGTCCGGCGTGATCGGCAAGGACGCCGGACGGTTCGCGCGTCGGTTCGAGGCCGTGCAGGACGCGCTGGGCGACCACCACGACGCCGTCGCGCTCGGCCGGGACCTGCGCGCGCTCGGCATGCAGGCGAACCTGTCGGGGGAGAACGGGTTCAGCTACGGGCTGCTCGTGGGGATCGAGCGGCAGCGCGCCGACCGGGCGCTCGAGGAGCACGAGGTCGCGTGGGCGCGGGCGCGGCGCGGGCGGTACCGGCGGTGGACGCGCGCGTAGGGCGCTGCCGGGCGACCGGCACGGTACGGGCCGCGTGCCCGGTTCGTCCTGCGGGAGCGGGTCGGTACGATCGAGGGGCGCCGTCGACGACGGCGCCCCTCCGAGCGCCCCGGACACCGTCCACCGGCGCACGGACCGCTCACCGAGCGCGCCACCGCGGCGCCCTCCCACCCGCAAGGAGCAGCACGTGTCGGACGTCGTCCAGCCGCCAGTCACCACCGTCCCCGAGGCCGGGACCGTCACGGTGGAGACGGCCACGACGGGCACGGAGCTCTTCGCCGGTCGCCGCGAGGTCGTCGTCGTGCGCGTCAACGGCGTGCTCAAGGACCTCGACACCGCGCTCGCCGCGGGCGACGAGGTCGAACCGGTGAGCATCGACTCGCCCGACGGCCTCGCCGTGCTGCGCCACTCGGCCGCGCACGTGCTCGCGCAGGCGGTGCAGCAGGTGAACCCGGACGCGAAGCTCGGCATCGGTCCGCCGATCACCGACGGCTTCTACTACGACTTCGACGTCGAGACGCCGTTCACCCCCGAGGACCTCAAGGCGCTCGACAAGGCGATGGCGCGCATCGTCAAGGAGGGCCAGACCTTCCGCCGCCGCGTCGTCACCGAGGAGGAGGCGCGCGCCGAGCTCGCCGGCGAGCCGTACAAGCTCGAGCTCATCGGGCTGAAGAACGCGGTCGACACCTCTGCGTCCTCAGCCGAGGGCGCGAGCGTCGAGGTCGGCGGCGGCGAGCTGACGATCTACGACAACGTGCGCGGCGCCGGGCGCGAGACCGAGACCGTGGTGTGGAAGGACCTGTGCCGCGGCCCGCACCTGCCGACCACGCGCCACATCGGCAACGGCTTCCAGCTCATGCGCTCGGCGGCGGCCTACTGGCGCGGCAGCGAGAAGAACCCGCAGCTCCAGCGGGTCTACGGCACCGCGTGGCCCACCAAGGACGAGCTCAAGGCGTACCTCGAGCGGCTCGCCGAGGCCGAGCGCCGCGACCACCGCCGCCTCGGCAGCGAGATGGACCTCTTCTCGTTCCCCGACGAGATCGGCTCCGGGCTCGCGGTGTTCCACCCCAAGGGCGGCATCATCCGCTCCGAGATGGAGGAGTACTCGCGCAAGCGCCACGTCGAGGCGGGGTACTCGTTCGTCAACAGCCCGCACATCACCAAGGCGAAGCTCTTCCAGGTGTCGGGCCACCTCGACTGGTACGCGGACGGGATGTACCCGCCCATGCACCTCGACGAGGAGCTCGACGACGACGGCACCGTGCGCCGCGCCGGGCAGGACTACTACCTCAAGCCCATGAACTGCCCGATGCACAACCTGATCTTCGACGCGCGAGGGCGCTCCTACCGCGAACTGCCCCTGCGGCTGTTCGAGTTCGGGACCGTGTACCGGTACGAGAAGTCGGGCGTCGTGCACGGCCTGACCCGCGCACGCGGCTTCACCCAGGACGACGCGCACATCTACTGCACGCGCGAGCAGATGCGCGACGAGCTCACGTCGCTGCTCACGTTCGTGCTCGACCTGCTCAAGGACTACGGGCTCGACGACTTCTACCTCGAGCTGTCCACGCGCGACCCCGAGAAGTCGGTCGGCGACGACGCCACGTGGGAGGAGGCCACCCGCACGCTCGAGGAGGTCGCCACGGCGTCGGGCCTCGAGCTCGTCCCCGACCCGGGTGGTGCCGCGTTCTACGGCCCCAAGATCTCGGTGCAGGCCAAGGACGCGATCGGGCGCACGTGGCAGATGTCGACCATCCAGCTCGACTTCAACCTGCCGGAGAAGTTCGACCTGCAGTACACGGCGGCCGACGGCTCGCGCCAGCGCCCGGTGATGATCCACCGTGCGCTGTTCGGCTCGATCGAGCGCTTCTTCGCGGTGCTGCTCGAGCACTACGCGGGCGCGTTCCCGGCGTGGCTCGCGCCCGTCCAGGTCGTGGCGGTGCCTGTCGCGGAGCCGTTCAACGACTACCTGGCCGACGTCGTCGCGCAGCTGCGCGCGCAGGGCATCCGTGCGGAGGTCGACTACTCCGACGACCGCTTCGGCAAGAAGATCCGCAACGCGAGCACGCAGAAGGTGCCCTTCACGCTCATCGCGGGCGGCGAGGACGTCGAGGCGGGAGCCGTGTCGTTCCGCTACCGCGACGGGCGCCAGGAGAACGGCGTGCCGGTCGCCGAGGCGATCGAGCGCGTCGTGTCGGCCGTCCGCGACCGCGTCCAGGTCTGACGCCACGGTGGACGACGAGCGCACGGACGCCGTGCCCGGTCCCGTCGTCGAGCCCCGGGGCGGACGTCCCGGGGTCGACGACGGGCTGGACCGGCTGTGGACGCCGCACCGCATGGTCTACATCGGCGGGCAGGACAAGCCCGTCGACGACACCGCGGGCCAGTGCCCGTTCTGCCGGATCCCGGCGCTGCCCGACGCCGACGGCCTCGTCGTCGCGCGCGGCGCCACGGCGTACGTCGTGCTCAACCTCTACCCGTACAACCCCGGCCACCTCATGGTCGTGCCGTACCGCCACGTCTCCGACTACACCGACCTCACGGAGACGGAGACGGTCGAGGTGGCGCACCTGACGCAGACCGCCATGCGGGTGGTCCGGGCGGTGTCCGCCCCGGACGGCTTCAACCTCGGCATGAACCAGGGCGCGGTCGCCGGGGCCGGCATCGCCGCGCACCTGCACCAGCACGTCGTGCCCCGGTGGTCCGGCGACGCGAACTTCCTGCCGATCGTCGCGCAGACGAAGGCCGTGCCCGAGCTGCTCGCCGACACGCGCGCCAAGCTCGCCGCCGCCTGGCCGGGCGCGGGGGAGGGTGACGCCTGATGTTCGGCAAGCTGCGCGCGGTCACCACGCGCCTGTTCACCCCGCTCGCCGCCGTGCTCCTGCGGCTCGGCGTCAGCCCCGACGCCGTCACCCTCGCCGGGACGCTCGGCGTCGTCGCCGGGGCGCTGTGGCTGTTCCCGACCGGCCACCTCTTCGCGGGGACGATGGTCGTCATGGTGTTCGCCTTCTCCGACGTGCTCGACGGGGTCATGGCCCGCCGTGCCGGCCGCTCCGGGCCGTGGGGCGCGTTCCTCGACTCCACGCTCGACCGGCTGGCCGACGCGGCGCTCTTCGTCGGCCTCACCCTGTGGTTCGTGCGCGCCGACGACCCGCGGCTGTCGTCCGAGCTCGCCTCGTGGGGCACGGGGGTCGCGCTCGCGTGCCTCGCGCTGGGCGCCGTCGTGCCCTACGCCCGGGCGCGCGCCGAGAGCGTCGGCATGACGGCGCAGGTCGGCATCGCCGAGCGGGCGGACCGGCTGGTCGCCGCGCTCGTCGCCGCGGGGCTCGTCGGCCTCGGCGTCCCGCCCGTCGTGCTCGTCGCGGTCCTCGGCCTGCTCGCCCTCGCGAGCGCCGTCACCATCGTCCAGCGCGTGGCGGTGGTGCGCAGGCAGGCGCTCGCCCTCGGCGCGGACGCGGGGCCCGCCGACCCGTCCCGCCCGACCGGAGGTACCCGCTGACGATGGCGCTCGACACCGGCACGGCGTTCACGTTCGCGTGGCGCCACGCCCACAAGGTCCCGGAGCCGCTGCTGCGCGGCGTGTTCACCGCCGTCGCCGACGTCACGTGGCTCCTGCACGGCGGGGGCGTGCGTCAGCTCGAGAAGAACCTCGCGCGCGTGCGGCCCGGTCTCACGCCCCGCGCGCTGCGGCGCCTCTCGCGCGCGGGCATGCGCTCGTACATGCGCTACTACCGCGAGGCGTTCACCCTGCCCGCGTGGACGCCGGAGCAGATCCGCGCGCGCGTGCGGCTCGTCGGCTACGACAACCTCACCGTCCACCTCGACGGCGACCGCAGCCCCGTGCTCGCCCTGTCGCACCAGGGCAACTGGGACCTCGCGGGTGCGTACGCGACGCCGAACATCGCCCCGGTGCTCACCGTCGCCGAGCGGCTCGAGCCCGAGGAGCTGTTCCAGGAGTTCCTGTCCTTCCGCACGTCCGTCGGTCTGGAGATCCTCGCCCTCGGCGACGGCGACGTGTTCCGCGACCTCGTGCGCGGCGCGCGGTCACCGGGTCGCATCATCCCGCTGCTCGCCGACCGCGACCTCACCGCGCGCGGCGTCGAGGTCGACCTCTTCGGGCGGCGTGCCCGCGTGGCCGCCGGGCCCGCGGCGCTGGCCGTGAGCACCGGCGCGCCGCTCGTCCCGGCCGGGATCTACTACGAGCGGCTGCGTGGCGCCAGGCGCCGGGCCGCCGGGACGCCCTGGGGGCTGGTCATCCGGTTCTTCCCGCGCGTCGACGTGCCCGCCGCGCTGCCGCGGTCCGAGCAGGTCGCCGCGATGACGCAGGGCTGGGTCGACGCGCTCGGCGTCGCCATCCGCGAGCACGCGGAGGACTGGCACATGCTGCAGAAGGTGTTCGTGGAGGACCTCGACCCGGAGCGCTACGCCCGCACGCAGGAGGCCGCCGGGGAGGTGCCCGCCCGGACGCCGGGACAGCGCGAGGGCGACCCGGAGCGCGCCGCATGAGCCTGCGCGTCGGGATCGTGTGCCCGTACTCCTTCGACGCACCCGGCGGCGTGCAGTTCCACATCCGCGACCTCGCGGAGTCGCTGATGTCGCTGGGGCACGAGGTCTCGGTGCTCGCCCCGGCCGACGACGACACCCCCGTGCCGGACTACCTCACGCCCGTGGGCGGTGCCATCCCGGTGCGCTACAACGGGTCGGTCGCGCGCGTCACGTTCGGCCCGCGGTCGGTCGGGCGGGTACGACGCTGGCTCGACGCCGGCCGCTTCGACGTCCTGCACCTGCACGAGCCCGTCAACCCGTCGCTGTCGATGAGCGCGCTCTGGATCGCGCAGGGGCCGATCGTCGCGACGTTCCACTCCTCGCTCGTGCGCTCGCGCGCGCTCCAGGTCGCCTACCCGCTGGTGCGCCAGAGCCTGGAGAAGATCGACGCCCGGATCGCCGTGTCGGAGGACGCGCGGCGCACCCTCGTCGACCACCTCGGCGGCGACGCCGTCGTCATCCCCAACGGCGTGTACGTCGACACGTTCGCGTCCGCCACGCCGGACCCGCGCTGGCAGGGCACGCCGGACGCCCCGACGATCGCGTTCCTCGGTCGGCTCGACGAGCCCCGCAAGGGCCTGCCGGTCCTCACCGACGCGATCCCGCGCGTCCTGGAGCACCTGCCCGGCGCCCGCTTCCTCGTCGCCGGGCGCGGCGACGACGGTCGCGACCAGGCGGTCGCCGCGCTGGGCGCGCACGCGTCGTCGGTCGAGTTCCTCGGCGGCGTGAGCGACGCGGAGAAGGCGAGCCTGCTCGCCTCCGTCGACCTGTACGTCGCGCCCCAGACCGGTGGCGAGAGCTTCGGCATCGTCCTCGTCGAGGCGATGAGCGCCGGGGCGTGCGTCGTCGCGAGCGACCTCGGCGCGTTCCGGCGCGTGCTCGACGGCGGCGACGCCGGGGCGCTGTTCCCGGTCGGCGACGGGCAGGCGCTCGCCACGACGGTGCTCGAGGTCCTCGCGGACGGCGCACGGACCGAGGCCTACCGGGCGCGCGCCCGCGAGTTCGTGCGGCGCTTCGACTGGTCCACCGTCACCGCCGAGGTGCTCGCCGTGTACGACATGGTCCTGGCCGCGTCCGAGGCGGTCATCCCGGTCCACGAGGACCCGCGCTCGGTGCGCGGCGGCCGGCTGCTCGGGCGGGTGCGCACCGAACGTGAGCAGGGGAGCACCGCATGACGTGGTCCGAGACGGCGGTCCTCGTCGTCGCCGTCGCGCTGCTTCTCGGCTGGACCCTGTGGGTCGCCGCGTCCCGCCTCGACCGGCTGCACCGCAAGGTCATGGCGTCCCGGCTGGCGCTCGACGCCCAGCTCGTGCGGCGGGCGTCGGCGACCGTCGACCTCGCCGCGTCCGGGGAGCTCGACCCGGCCACGTCGGTGCTCCTCGCGGAGGCGGCCCACGCCGTCCTCGACGACGACGCCGACGCCCGCCGGCTCGTCGAGAGCGTGCCCGGGCTGGGCGACGAGAGCGGTGCGCGTCCGCGACGGCTGCTCGGCGGGATGGCACCGTCGCGCGCCCTCGCGGAGTCCGACCTGTCCGCGACGCTGCGCTCGGCGTTCGAGAGCCCGGACGACGTCGCCGAGCTCCGCTCCGGCCCGGTCGGCGAGGAGCTCCTCGGGCACCTCGCCGCGGCCTGGTACCGCGCGCAGCTCGCACGCCGGTTCCACAACGAGGCGGTCGCCCAGGCCCAGCGTGTGCGGCACAAGTGGTGGGTGCGCCTGTTCCGCCTCGCGGGGCACGCCCCGATGCCCGTGACGGTCGAGCTCGACGACACGTGGCCGCCCGGGCTCGGGCGACCCGTGGAGCTCGCGTCCGGCGTGTCCTGAGCGGCAGTACGATGGCCCCGTTGCGCGGGCCGCAGGAGAGCCCGCACCCGTGCGTGCTCG
This sequence comes from Cellulosimicrobium sp. NPDC057127, assembly GCF_042670945.1. NCBI lineage: Bacteria > Bacillati > Actinomycetota > Actinomycetes > Micrococcales > Promicromonosporaceae > Cellulosimicrobium > Cellulosimicrobium sp. NPDC057127. The sequence continues at coordinate 82,262 of NZ_JBHUUP010000011.1, read as the reverse complement.
CCTCCCCGCCGGCTCTCGCGGCCGGTCGGCCGTGCCGGCCGCGACGCCCCGACCCGAAGGTGTGAGATCCCGGTGACCAACGTGTCCGACACCAGCACCCCCGCCCCGTCCGACGCCGCAGGCGCCCCGACCGGTCGATCGACCGCCGCCGTCGGCACCGCGAAGGTCAAGCGCGGCATGGCGGAGATGCTCAAGGGCGGCGTGATCATGGACGTCGTCACGCCCGAGCAGGCGAAGATCGCCGAGGACGCCGGCGCCGTCGCCGTCATGGCCCTCGAGCGGGTCCCGGCCGACATCCGTGCCCAGGGCGGCGTCTCGCGCATGTCCGACCCGGACATGATCGACGGGATCGTCGAGGCCGTCTCGATCCCGGTGATGGCGAAGGCGCGCATCGGCCACTTCGTCGAGGCGCAGGTGCTGCAGTCCCTCGGCGTCGACTACGTCGACGAGTCCGAGGTGCTCACGCCCGCGGACTACGCGAACCACATCGACAAGTGGCAGTTCACGGTGCCGTTCGTGTGCGGGGCGACGAACCTCGGCGAGGCCCTGCGTCGCATCACCGAGGGCGCGGCGATGATCCGCTCCAAGGGCGAGGCGGGCACAGGCGACGTCTCGAACGCCACGACGCACATGCGCACGATCCGCGCCGAGATCCGCCGGCTCACCTCGCTGCCCGAGGACGAGCTGTTCGTCGCGGCGAAGGAGCTGCAGGCGCCGTACGAGCTCGTCCGGGAGGTGGCGGCCACCGGCACGCTCCCCGTCGTGATGTTCACGGCCGGCGGCATCGCGACGCCCGCCGACGCCGCGATGATGATGCAGCTCGGCGCCGAGGGCGTGTTCGTGGGCTCGGGCATCTTCAAGTCGGGCAACCCGGCGCAGCGCGCGTCCGCGATCGTCAAGGCCACCACGTTCTACGACGACCCCGACGTCATCGCGAAGGTGTCGCGCGGCCTCGGCGAGGCCATGGTCGGCATCAACGTCGACGACATCCCGGTGCCGCACCGGCTGGCCGAGCGCGGCTGGTGATCCCCTCGCGCGCGGACGTCCTGCGGTGACGCACGACGGTGCAGCGCCGTCGTCCCTGGGCCCCGACTGGGTGCTCGGGGACGACGGCCTGTACTTCCGGCGCGGCGCGCGCGTCCTGCTGCTCGACGACGCCGACCGCCTGCTGCTCGTACGCGGCCACGACGTCGACCAGCCCCAGCGGTCGTGGTGGTTCACGGTCGGCGGCGGGATCGACGACGGCGAGAGCGACGCCGACGCAGCGCTGCGCGAGGTGCGCGAGGAGACGGGGATCGCGCTCGACCCCGACGCGCTCGTCGGCCCCGTCCTGACCCGCAGCGCGATCTTCGACTTCTACCGGCAGCACTGCCGCCAGGACGAGGTGTTCTACGTCGCGCGGCTGCGCGGTGCCGTCCTCGCCGGGCACCAGCTCAGCCGCGACGGCTGGACCGACGTCGAGGTCGACGTCGTCGACGAGCTGCGGTGGTGGTCGCTCGACGACCTCGCGCAGGTCGACATCGAGGTGTTCCCCGAAGGCCTGGCCGACCTGGTGCGGCCCCTGCTGGGCGGCTGGGACGGCGTCACCCGGCACCTCGGGCTCGCGCACGAGCACTGACAGCGGGAGCGCCGCGCCGGCGCCGTCGGGGCGGGTGCAGCGCCCGGAGGGTGCCGCTCAGCGCCGCGCGGCCACGCGCCAGACGATCCCGCCCGCGAGCAGACCGGCGCCCACCACACCGCCGCCGACCGCGACGACCGCCGCGGCCACGGTCCCCCCGACGGTCGCGAAGAACTCTCCGAACCGCCAGCCCTCGGTGACGACGAACGCCGACGTGCCCGGCGCGGACGCGACGGAGACGGTGCACGTCGCGTCGGTGGCCGCGGTGAACTCGGCGACCGTCTCCGCCGTCGCCCCGCCTGCCGACGAGGAACCCGACACGGACGGCGCGGACACCGTCGGCACGCCCGACCCCCCGCAGTCGACCGCGACCTCCCGCGGACCGAGCGACCCGCCGTCCACCGCCCACACCGCGTACGTCGTACCGCCCGACACGGCGAGCTCCGCCGCGCCCGGGACCGGTCCGGACGCGAGCGCGGCCGACCCGGGACCGCCCGCGGCGTCGACCACCCCGACCGGGACGGCGCGCACGAACAGCACCACGGCGAGCACCCCCGCCACGAGAGCCGCCACGAGCAGGGCGGCACCGGTGACGACCAGCGCCGTCGCACCCCGCGCGGCGCGGCGCGGCCCCGTGGGCGGGGGCGGGACCCGCGCGCCGGGCGGGGAACCGTACGGAGGGACGGGCTGCGGGGGCGGGGCGAACGTCACGTCGGCGAGGCTACCGGCCGACGTATCATCACCCCTCGTGACGATCACGATCGGTGTCCTCGCCCTCCAGGGCGACGTGCGCGAGCACCTCGCCGCGCTCGAGGCCGCCGGAGCGCGCGCCGTGACGGTGCGACGTCCGGAGGAGCTCGCGCGCGTCGACGGGATCGTGCTGCCCGGCGGCGAGTCGACGACGATCGACAAGCTGCTGAGGATCTTCGACCTCGCCGAGCCGCTGCGCGCACGCATCGACGCCGGGCTGCCCGTCTACGGCTCGTGCGCCGGGATGATCCTCCTCGCGGACCGCATCCTCGCCGGCACGGCCGACCAGCGCACCGTCGGCGGCCTCGACGTGACGGTGCGGCGCAACGCGTTCGGCCGCCAGGTGGACTCGTTCGAGACCGACCTGCCGTTCGCCGGCCTGCCCGGTGACGACCCGTCGCTGCACGCCGTGTTCATCCGCGCGCCCTGGGTGGAGGACGTCGGGGAGGGCGTCGAGGTGCTCGCGCGGATCCCCGACGCGAGCACCCCCGGCATCCCGGAGGCCGCCGCCGGTAGGATCGTCGCAGTCCAGCAGGGATCGCTGCTCGCCACCTCGTTCCACCCGGAGATCTCCGGGGACACGCGCGTGCACGAGCTGTTCGTCGAGATCGCGAAGGGGTAAGTACGCATGTCCGGGCACTCCAAGTGGGCCACGACCAAGCACAAGAAGGCGGCGATCGACGCCAAGCGTGGCAAGCTCTTCGCGAAGCTGATCAAGAACATCGAGGTCGCCGCGCGCACCGGCGGGGGCGATCCCGCCGGCAACCCCACGCTCTTCGACGCCGTCCAGAAGGCGAAGAAGTCGTCGGTCCCGAACGACAACATCGACCGCGCCGTCAAGCGCGGCTCCGGCGAGGGCGCCGACGCCGTCGACTACCAGACGATCATGTACGAGGGCTACGGGACCAACGGCATCGCCGTGCTCGTCGAGTGCCTCACCGACAACAAGAACCGTGCCGCCGCCGAGGTCCGCACCGCGTTCTCCCGCAACGGTGGCAGCCTCGCCGACCCGGGCTCCGTGTCGTACCTGTTCTCCCGCAAGGGACTCGTCGTCGTGCCCAAGGCCGACGGCGTCACGGAGGACGACGTCATGCTCGCCGCGCTCGACGCCGGGGCCGAGGAGGTCTCCGACCAGGGCGAGGTCATCGAGGTGCTGTGCGAGGCGAGCGACCTCGTCGCCGTGCGCACCGCCATCCAGGACGCCGGCATCGAGTACGACTCCGCCGACTCCGTGTGGCACCCGTCCATGCAGGTCGAGGTCGACGCCGACGGTGCGCGCAAGATCCTGCGGCTCATCGACGCGCTCGAGGACAGCGACGACGTGCAGAACGTCTACGCGAACTTCGACGCGTCGGACGAGGTGATGGCGGAGCTCGAGAACGACGACTGACTTGTCGTCGCCGTCGGCCGCCGGGGGTCGGGTCACCGGCGGCCCGGGACGGATCGTGCGCGCGGTCTACCATCCGCGCCGCTCGTCCCTCGCGCCGCTCCCGCCAGGCCCGTCCACGACCGCGCGCATCCCGCCCCGCCCCGCCCGCGACGCCTCGCCACCGCGTGGCGGGCGTCGCGTGTCGTCGGCTCGTGAAAGGGTGAGCGTGTGCGCGTGCTCGGAGTGGACCCTGGTCTGACGCGGTGCGGGGTGGGGGTCGTGGACTCTCGGCCCGGGCGGAGGGCCGAGCTCGTGGCCGTCGGGGTGCTGCGGTCCGACCCGGAGCTGAGCGTGGACCTGCGGCTGCTGCGGATCGCCGAGCGGCTCGACGCGTGGCTCGACGAGCACGTGCCCGACGTCGTCGCCGTCGAGCGCGTGTTCGCCCAGCACAACGTGGGGACCGTCATGGGGACGGCGCAGGTCGCCGGCCTCGCGATGCTCGGCGCCGCGCGCCGCGGGGTCCCCGTCGCGATGCACACGCCCTCCGAGGTGAAGGCGGCCGTCACCGGGAGCGGACGCGCGGGCAAGGAGCAGGTGCAGCGCATGGTCGCCGGGATCCTCGGTCTGGGCGAGCTGCCCAAGCCCGCCGACGCCGCCGACGCCCTCGCGCTCGCCATCTGCCACCTGTGGCGCCCGGCCGGAGCGCTCCAGGGCGGCGAGCGGCACGAGCTCACCCCCGCGCAGCGCGCCTGGGCGGCCGCCGAGCGCACGGCACGCACGCGGACGCGCGCACCGCGGTAGGTCAGGACCACCCGCCGTCACGCCGTCGCGGAGCGTCGTGGACGAGCGTCGCGTCGGCCCGGCGCGACGAGGGTGTCGGTCGTCCGCGGCGTCCGGGGCCGTTGCTAGAGTGGCGCCGCGTCGTACGGGTGTTCGACGCCGATCTGAGAAGGAGCCTGCGTGATCGCCTCGCTGAGCGGGACCGTGTCGAGCGTCCGCCTCGACCGGGCGGTGCTCGAGGTCGGGGGAGTGGGGTACCTCGTGCACGCCACCCCCGCGACGCTCGCCACGCTGCGCGTGGGCGAGAGCGCCCGGCTCGCGACGAGCCTCGTCGTGCGCGAGGACTCCTTCACGCTCTACGGCTTCGCCGACGACGACGAGCGCGCGGTCTTCGAGACAGTCCAGACGGTCAGCGGCGTCGGGCCGCGCCTCGCGCTCGCGATGCTCGCGGTGCACACGCCCGACGCCCTGCGCCGGGCGGTCGCCGGCCCCGACATCCCCGCGCTGGTGCGGGTGCCGGGGATCGGCAACAAGGGTGCCCAGCGCATCGCGCTCGAGCTCGGCGACAAGCTCGGGGCGCCCACGGGCACGGACCCCGCCACCGGCGCGGCCCCGGCCGCGTCGCCGCAGGCGGAGGACCGGCGGGACCAGGTCGTCGAGGCGCTCGTCGGCCTCGGCTGGAACGTCAAGGCCGCCGACGACGCAGTTGCGACCGTGCTCGCGCAGGCCGGCGTCGACGTCGTCGAGGCCGCGGACGTCGCGGGGGCGCTGCGCGCGGCGCTGCGCGTGCTCGGCGGGCAGCGGGGCTGACGATGGCGAACTTCGACGGCGTGGGACTCGGCGACCCGGGCGAGGACGGCTTCACGTCCGAGCGGGTGGTCGCCGCCGGTGCCGACGACCTCGAGCGCGCCGCCGAGGCCGCGCTGCGTCCGCGCCGTCTGGAGGAGTTCGTCGGGCAGCGCGTCGTGCGCGACCAGCTCTCCCTCGTCCTCCAGGCGGCCCTCGCCCGCGGCGCCGCGCCCGACCACGTCCTGCTCTCCGGGCCTCCGGGGCTCGGCAAGACGACCCTCGCCATGATCATCGCCGCCGAGCTCGGCACGTCGCTGCGCGTGACCTCCGGGCCGGCGATCCAGCACGCGGGCGACCTCGCCGCCGTCCTGTCCTCGCTCGAGGAGGGCGAGGTGCTGTTCATCGACGAGATCCACCGCCTCGCCCGGCCCGCCGAGGAGCTGCTGTACGTGGCGATGGAGGACTTCCGCGTGGACGTCGTCGTCGGCAAGGGCGCGGGCGCCAGCGCGATCCCGCTGACCCTGCCGCCGTTCACCGCCGTCGGGGCGACGACGCGCGCCGGGCTGCTGCCCGCTCCGCTGCGCGACCGCTTCGGGTTCACCGGTCACCTCGACTTCTACTCGGGCGACGAGCTAGAGAGGGTGCTGACGCGCTCGGCCGGGCTCCTCGGCGTCGCGCTCGCCCCGGACGCCGCGCACGAGATCGCCGGACGCTCGCGCGGCACGCCGCGCATCGCCAACCGACTCCTGCGCCGCGTGCGCGACTGGGCGCAGGTGCGCGGCGACGGCACGCTCGACCTGCGCGCGGCGCGCGCGGCCCTCGAGGTCTACGAGGTGGACCCGATCGGGCTCGACCGCCTCGACCGCGCCGTCCTCACGGCGTTGTGCACCCGGTTCAACGGCGGGCCGGTCGGCCTCACGACCCTCGCCGTCACGGTCGGCGAGGAGGCGGAGACGGTCGAGACGGTCGCCGAGCCGTACCTCGTGCGGGAAGGACTCGTGGGTCGCACGCCCCGGGGCCGGGTCGCGACACCCGCCGCCTGGGCCCACCTCGGCCTCACGCCGCCGCGCGAGGGCGGGACGCTCTTCGACGCCTGAGCGACGGTCCGCATCGTGACCGCGGTCACAGGCCGTGAGGGCGAGGGCCTAGACTGGTCGGGATCGGCGCGGGGAACTCCACGGACGGACGGCTCGTTGGTGAACCGTGCGCGCGCGCCTAGACTGCCGCGCAGACCCCGACGAACAGGACACGTGAGACCCCGTCATGGATATCAGCTTCATCCTCATCCTCGCCCTCGCGGCCGGTGCGATGTTCCTCATGACCAGCCGCACCCGGAAGCAGCAGCGTGAGGCCCAGAACTTCCGGGCGAACCTCGCCCCGGGCCAGGAGGTCATGACGGGCTCCGGCCTCTTCGGGACCATCGTCGACGTCGACGAGGAGAACGACATCATCACCGTCGAGTCGACCCCGGGCAGCCGCACCCGCTGGCTGCGGGCCGCGATCGCCAAGCGCGTCGACGAGCCGGTCGAGGAGAGCGCCGTGGAGGGCGACGAGCCGGGCACCGAGGAAGCCCCGGCGACGGGTACCGCGACCGGTGCGACCGCCGCGTACGGCACGGCCGAGGGCACCACCCCTGCGTCGTCGGCGCGCGGCACCGACGACCTCGTGGTCCCGGACGACCTGTCGGGTCTCGACGAGGGATCCGAGAAGGACCGGGACCGTCGCGACGAGGGCACCGACAGCAAGTGACCATCCGCCGGTCGCCACGGCGACCGGTCTGACGCGGTGGGCCCGCGGGCCCACCGCACGCGCACGAGAAGAGACGGACAGTTGGCCACCAGCAGCACACGAGCGAGGCCCGTGCGGTCCCTCGTCATCCTGGGCGTCCTCGTGATCGCCCTCTTCGGCAGCCTCTTCGCGGGGACGAAGCTCGACCCGCAGACGGAGGAGGACCCGGGCGGGGCCAGCCTCACGCCAGGGCTCGCGCTCGACCTCGAGGGCGGCACGCAGATCGTCCTGCAGCCGAGCACCTCGGACGACTCCGAGATCACCGGTGAGACGATCACCCAGGCGATCCGCGTCATCCGCCAGCGCATCGACGCGCAGGGCGTGTCCGAGGCGGAGATCACGAGCCAGGGCGGGCAGAACATCGTCGTCGGCATCCCGGGCGAGCCGAGCCAGGAGACGATCGACCTCGTCAGCCAGTCCGCGCAGATGCGGTTCCGGCCCGTCCTCGCCGTCGCGGCGCCCACGGCGACCTCGACCGAGGACGCCGCCGCAGAGGACCCCGCCGCCGAGGGCGAGGCGCCGGAGGCCACGGAGTCGGCCGAGTCCCCCGCGGAGGGCACCGCCGAGACCCCGGCGGACGGCACGGAGGCGCCGGCCGACGGGACCGAGACCCCCACCGACGCGCCGACCGACGACGCGACGCCGGAGGAGACCGCCCGGCCGGAGAACCCGAGCGACCTGTCGCAGATCACCCCCGAGCTCCAGGCGGAGTTCGACGCGCTCGACTGCACGGTGCCCGAGAACCTCGTGGGCGGGGACAGCGGCCCGACCGACAGCGCGTTCGTCGCGTGCTCCGCCGACGGTCTCGCCAAGTACATCCTCGGCCCGGTCGAGGTCGAGGGCACCGAGATCGCGAACGCGAGCTCCGGCCTGGGCGTCAGCCAGACCGGCGCCGTGACGAACGAGTGGGTCGTCAACCTCGAGTTCGACGGCGAGGGGACCGACCAGTTCCGCGACGTCACGACGCGCCTGACGTCGCTGCCGTCGCCGCAGAACCAGTTCGCCATGGTGCTCGACGGGCTCGTCATCTCCGCGCCCGTCTCACAGGTCCCGATCCCCAACGGGCAGGCGGAGATCTCCGGCAACTTCACGCGCGACAGCGCGGCGACGCTCGCGAACCAGCTCAACTTCGGCTCGCTGCCGCTGACGTTCGAGGTGCAGAGCCAGGAGCAGATCTCGGCGACGCTCGGCTCCGAGCAGCTGCAGAAGGGTCTGCTCGCGGGCGCGATCGGCATGCTGCTCGTGGTGATCTACTCGCTCGTGCAGTACCGCGTGCTCGGCCTGGTCACGGTCGCGTCGCTCGGCGTCGCCGGCCTCATCGCGTACGGCGTCATCACGGTGCTGTCGTGGACGATCGGCTACCGGCTCTCGCTGGCCGGCGTCGCGGGCCTCATCGTGGCCATCGGCATCACGGCGGACTCGTTCATCGTCTACTTCGAGCGCGTCCGCGACGAGCTGCGCGACGGGCGCACGCTGAACTCCGCGGTGGAGAAGGGGTGGCAGCGCGCACGCCGCACGATCCTCGCGTCCGACGCGGTGAACTTCGTCGCCGCGATCGTGCTCTACTTCCTCGCCGTCGGCGGGGTGCGGGGCTTCGCGTTCACCCTGGGGCTCACGACGCTCATCGACATAGTCGTGGTCTTCCTCTTCACGCACCCGCTGCTGCAGCTGCTGTCCCGGACGCGCTTCTTCGCGAACGGGCACCCGTGGTCCGGTCTCGACCCGCGTCGTCTCGGCGCCCGCAGCCTCCGGTACGCGGGCCGCGGACGCGTGGTCACGCCCGGCGGGGCGGCGTCGCCGGCCGGTGCCGAGGACGCGCCGAGCAGCCCGGCCGGACAGGCCGAGCCCGCTCGCGAGCGCGTCGGTGCCGGCGTGGGTGCGAGCGGCGAGGGGCCCCGCATGACGATCGCGGAGCGGCGCGCGGCCCAGCGACGAGCGGCGCAGCCCGCCGTCGAGGACCAGCCGACGGACGCCGTGGCGTCCGAGGGCGAGAACGAGGAGAAGCACTGATGGCCAGCGGTTTCGCCCAGTGGGGCAACGACCTCTACACGGGGCGCCGGTCGTACGCGATCGTGGGCCGCCGCAAGCGGTACTTCGTGGTCGCGGTGGTCGCCGTGCTGCTGTCGATCGCCGTCATCGGCGTGCGCATGGCGTCCGGCGGGCTCAACCTCGGCATCGAGTTCCGGGGCGGCTCCGAGTTCACCGTCTCCGGTGCGGCCGACACGTCGCAGGAGCCGGCCATCGCCGCCGTCCAGGGTGTGGCCGCGGACGAGGTGCCGCGCATCTCGACCGTGGGGGCGGACACCGTCCGCGTCCAGACCGCCGAGCTCACCAACGACGAGGTCGACCAGCTCCGCGTCGACCTCGCGGAGGCGTACGACGTCGAGGTCGGCGACGTCACGAGCGCCTTCATCGGCCCGACGTGGGGCCAGGACGTGTCCCAGAAGGCGATCATCGGTCTCGTCGTCTTCCTGCTCCTCGTGAGCCTCGTCATGACGGTGTACTTCCGGAACTGGCGCATGGCGCTCGCCGCGGTGATCGCGCTGTTCCACGACCTCGTCGTGACCGTCGGCATCTACGCGCTCGTCGGCTGGGAGATCACGCCGGCCACCGTCATCGGTGTGCTGACGATCCTGGCGTACTCGATCTACGACACCGTCGTGGTGTTCGACAAGGTCCGCGAGAACACCGCCGGCATCTTCGACCAGACGCGCAGCACGTACGCGGAGCGGGCGAACCTCGCCGTCAACCAGACGATGGTGCGCTCGATCAACACGTCGGTCGTCGCGCTGCTGCCCGTCGCCTCGATTCTGTTCATCGGCGCCTTCCTGCTGGGTGCCGGGACGCTGCGCGACATCGCGCTCGCCCTGTTCGTCGGCATGGCGGTCGGTGCGTACTCGTCGATCTTCCTCGCGACGCCCCTCGAGGTCGCCCTGCGCGAGCGGGAGCCGGCGATCGCCGCGCACACCCGCACGGTGCTCGACCTGCGGGCCGACCGGGTCAGCGACCAGGGCGAGTCCGGTGCGGAGGACGCCGCGCTCGCCGCGGCCGGGGTCGAGGGGCACCGCCAGCTGCAGCCCGGCGCGCACCTGGGCAACCAGGCGCAGCCGCGCCGCCGGCGCGCTCGATGACGGCTCCCGGCACCTTCGCCGAGGCCGACGGCGTGCGCGCCGTCGGCCTCGGCGGGCTCGGCCCCCAGCGCGCCGCGCGGGTCCTGTCCCTCGTCCGTTCGGTGCCGGACTATCCCGAGCCGGGCGTCCTCTTCCGTGACATCACGGGGCTGCTCGCCGACGGCGAGGCGTTCCGCCACGTGATCGAGTGCCTCGGCGACGTGGCACGCGCGGTCGAGGGCGGTGTCGACGTCGTGGCCGGGCTCGAGGCGCGCGGGTTCCTCCTCGCGGCGCCGCTGGCGACACATCTCGGGGTGGGGTTCGTGCCGCTGCGCAAGGCCGGCAAGCTCCCTCCGCCCACGGACACGGTGACGTACGACCTCGAGTACGGTTCCGCGACGATCGAGCTGCGCTCGGGAACACTCGCGGCAGGGTCGCGCGTTCTGGTGGTCGACGACGTGCTCGCCACGGGCGGGACGGCGGCCGCGGGCGCGGAGCTGGTCGAGCGGAGCGGGGGCGTCGTCGTCGGTACGGCGTTCCTGCTCGAGCTGGGCGGGCTCGGCGGTCGCGAGCGCCTCGCTGGGCGCGAGGTGAACGCGCTGCTGCACGTGGGGTCGTAGGATGACCACTCCGGCCGGTGCGGGACCGTCCGGCACGGAGGCTCACCGACCTGGCGCGACCGACGAGGACGCCGACGGGACCGAGAGGAGGCGCGCATGAGCGAGGAGACCCGCACGACGCGCGCGCCGTCGGGCCCGGCACCGGCCGGTGCGACCGGGGGCACGCCGCCGGTCGGCAGCCGCGGCGTGCGGTCCCGGCTCGTCCGGTTCGGCACCCGCACGGGCGGCGGGGGCAGCCCTGCGCTCGAGCCGTTGCTCCAGGCGGTACGTACCAACCACCCGCGTTCCGACCTGTCCGTCGTCGAGCGCGCGTACGGCACGGCCGAGCGCGCCCACCGCGGCCAGCTGCGCAAGAGCGGCGACCCGTACATCACGCACCCCGTGGCGGTCGCGACGATCCTCGCGGAGCTCGGCTTCGACGCGTCGACGCTCGCCGCGGCGCTCCTGCACGACACCGTCGAGGACACCTCCTACTCCCTCGACCAGCTGCGCGGCGAGTACGGCGACGAGATCGCCATGCTCGTCGACGGCGTCACGAAGCTCGACAAGGTGACGTACGGCGACGCCGCGCAGGCCGAGACGGTGCGCAAGATGGTCGTCGCGATGGCGCGCGACATCCGCGTCCTCGTCATCAAGCTCGCCGACCGGCTGCACAACGCCCGCACCTGGAAGTACGTGTCGTCGTCGTCCGCCGAGCGCAAGGCGCGCGAGACGCTCGAGATCTACGCCCCGCTGGCGCACCGCCTCGGCATGAACACCATCAAGTGGGAGCTGGAGGACCTGTCCTTCCAGGCGCTGTACCCCAAGGTGTACGACGAGATCGTGCACCTCGTCGCCGAGCGCGCCCCCGCGCGCGAGGAGTACCTCGCGGTGGTGCGCGACCAGGTCACGGCAGACCTGCGCAGCGCGAAGATCCGCGCGACGGTCACGGGCCGGCCGAAGCACTACTACTCGATCTACCAGAAGATGATCGTGCGCGGCCACGACTTCGCGGAGATCTACGACCTCGTCGGCGCGCGCGTCCTCGTGGACAGCGTCCGGGACTGCTACGCGGCGCTGGGTGCGCTGCACGCGCGGTGGAACCCCGTGCCGGGGCGGTTCAAGGACTACATCGCGATGCCGAAGTTCAACATGTACCAGTCGCTGCACACGACGGTCATCGGCCCCGGGGGCAAGCCCGTCGAGATCCAGATCCGCACGCACGACATGCACCGCCGCGCGGAGTACGGCGTCGCGGCGCACTGGAAGTACAAGGAGACCGCGAAGTCCGGCGCCAAGACCGACAAGGCGGACTCGGCGGCCAACGACATGCGGTGGCTGCGCCAGCTCGTGGACTGGCAGCGCGAGACGGCCGACCCGTCGGAGTTCCTCGACTCGCTGCGGTTCGAGATCGGCGGCGCCGAGGTCTACGTCTTCACGCCCAAGGGCGACGTCATGGCGCTGCCGGCCGGGTCCACCCCGGTGGACTTCGCGTACGCCGTCCACACCGAGGTCGGCCACCGGACGATGGGTGCGCGCGTCAACGGCCGGCTCGTCCCGCTCGACTCCACGCTCGAGAACGGCGACGCGGTCGACGTCCTGACGTCGAAGTCGGAGAACGCCGGCCCGAGCCGCGACTGGCTCGCGTTCGTCAAGAGCCCGCGGGCGCGCAACAAGATCAGGCAGTGGTTCTCCAAGGAGCGCCGCGAGGAGGCCGTCGAGCACGGCAAGGACGCGATCGCCAAGGCGATGCGCAAGCAGAACCTGCCGATCCAGCGCCTGCTGTCCCACGAGTCCCTCGTCGCGCTCGCGAACGAGATGCGGTTCGCCGACGTCACGGCCCTGTACGCCGCGATCGGGGAGGGCCAGGTCTCGGCCGCCAACGTCGTGTCCAAGCTCGTCCACTCCATGGGCGGCGAGGAGGCGACGGTCGAGGACCTCGCCGAGACCGCCCGGCCGGGCCAGACCGCGCGCCGCGTGCGCACGGGGGACCCCGGCGTCATGGTCAAGGGCGTCGAGGACATCTGGGTCAAGCTCGCGAAGTGCTGCACCCCGGTGCCCGGCGACGAGATCATCGGCTTCGTCACGCGCGGCCAGGGCGTGAGCGTCCACCGGGCGGACTGCGGCAACGTCGTCGGCCTGCGGAGCCAGCCCGAGCGCATCGTCGACGTCTCGTGGACCACGGGCAGCAACACCATGTTCCTGGTGCAGATCCAGGTCGAGGCGCTCGACCGGGCCCGGCTGCTGTCGGACGTCACGCGCGTCCTGTCCGACCACCACGTCAACATCCTCTCGGCGACCGTCTCGACGTCGAACGACCGCGTGGCGATGTCGCGCTTCGTGTTCGAGATGGCGGAGCCGGGCCACCTCGCGCAGGTGCTGAGCGCGGTCCGCAAGGTCGACGGGGTATTCGACGTCTACCGCATCACCGGCTCGCGCGCGGAGGAGGCGCCGCCCCTGCCGGCCTGACATCGGGCAGCGACCGCGTGCGTCGGGCAGCGACCGCGTGCCGGTGGCAGCATCGGGCACATGGACCTGCCCGTCATGCCGCCCCTGCTGCCCATGCTCGCGAAGTCCGTCCCCGAGGTGCCGGAACCGGACGCCGTCGCCGGGGGATACGTCTACGAACCGAAGTGGGACGGGTTCCGCGCGATCGTGTACCGCGACGGGGACGAGGTCCGTCTCGACAGCCGCAACGCCCGGCCCATGGAGCGGTACTTCCCCGAGGTGGTCGACGCGGTGCGCGCGGCGCTGCCGCCCCGCTGCGTCGTGGACGGGGAGATCGTCGTCGCGCGCGGCGGGCGGCTGGAGTTCGAGGTGCTCCAGCAGCGCATCCACCCGGCCGCCTCGCGCGTGCGTCTGCTCGCGGAGGAGACCCCGGCGAGCCTCGTGGTGTTCGACGTCCTCGCGCTCGACGACGAGGACCTGACCCGCGCGCCGCTCGCTCGCCGCCAGGAGCTGCTGGACGAGCTCGGACTCGACGGCCCGCAGGTCTACGCGACCCCGCGCACCCGTGACGTCGGCGTCGCGCGCGAGTGGTTCGAGACCTTCGAGGGAGCCGGTCTGGACGGGGTGATCGCCAAACCGCTGGACGGGACCTACCAGCCCAACAAGCGGGCCATGCTGAAGATCAAGCACGGGCGCGACGCCGACGTCGTGCTCGCCGGGTACCGGCTGCACAAGACGTCGACGCCCGCGAAGCCGCTCCTGGGCTCCCTCCTCCTCGGGCTGTACGACGACGAGGGCCACCTCCAGTCCGTGGGCGTCGCCGCGTCGTTCCCCGCCGCGCGCCGTGCCGCGCTCGTGGACGAGCTCGCGCCGCTCGTCGTGGAGCCGGGCACCCCCGAGGCCGACGCGCACCCGTGGGCCGGGTGGGAGAACCCCGCGGCGGAGACGGGGGACCGCAAGCCCGGCGCGCAGTCCCGCTGGAGCGCCGGCAAGGACCTGTCGTTCACGCCGCTGCGCCCGGAGCGGGTGCTCGAGGTCGCCTACGACCACATGGAGGGCACGCGGTTCCGGCACACCGCGCAGTTCCGCCGGTGGCGCGAGGATCGCGACCCGCGCTCGTGCACGTACGCACAGCTCGAGGAGCCCGTGCGCTACGACCTGGGCGGGCTGCTGCCGGGCGCCCCCGGCGTCGGGGCCTGACCCGCCGTCAGGCGTCGGGGACGCGCGACCGGTCGCGGTCCTTGCTGGGCTGGACGCGCTTGGGCTCGCCGGGCATCTTCGGGTACTCCGGCGGGTACGGCAGGTCGCCCAGGCCGTGCTCGGCCTCGTCGCGGCGGGACAGCTCGAGCGCGGGCTCGAGGGAGGCACCCGGGTCCTCGCGGTCGGCACGCAGCGGCGCGAACAGGTCGCCGACCTCGGCGAACCGGTCGGGCATCGTCAGCACGTCGAAGTCGTCCGGGTGCACGTCGCCGAGCTCCTCCCACGACACGGGCGCCGACACGGTCGCGCGCGCGTTCGCCCGGATGGAGTAGGCCGAGGCGATCGTCCGGTCGCGCGCCATCTGGTTGTAGTCGACGAAGATCTTCGCGCCGCGCTCCTCCTTCCACCACTTCGTCGTGACCTGCTCCGGGAGACGGCGCTCGAGCTCGCGGCCGATCGCGATGGTGGCGCGGCGGGCGGCGACGAAGTCCCACTCGGGGGAGACGGGGACGAACACGTGGATGCCCCGCCCCCCGGAGGTCTTCGGGTACCCGGTGAGCCCGAGCTCGTCGAGGAGCTCGCGCAGGTGCGGCGCGACCCGTACGGCGTCGTCGAAGTCGGTGCCCGGCTGCGGGTCCAGGTCGATGCGGAGCTGGTCGACCGCCTCGACGTCGTCGCCGCGCACCGGCCACGGGTGGAACGTGAGGGTGCCCAGGTTCGCGGCCCAGGCGACGACGGCGAGCTCGGTGGGGCAGACCTCGTCGGCGGTGCGGCCGCTCGGGAACGCGATCCGTGCCGTGCGCACGTAGTCGGGCGCACCCTTCGGCACGCGCTTCTGGTAGAACGCGTCCCCGCTGTTGTCGGTGCGGGTGCTCATCCGGGCGCCCTCGAACACGCCCTTGGGCCACCGTTCGAGCGTCGTGGGACGGTCGACGAGCGCCCCCAGGATGCCGTCGCCGACGGCGAGGAAGTACTCGACGACGTCGAGCTTGGTCACCTCGCGTGCCGGGAACACCACACGGTCGGGGCTCGTGACCCGGACCGTGCGTCCTCGGACGTCGAGCTCCACCGGCGTCGTGGCAGCGGCCATGGCGACCAACCTAGCCCGGGTCGACCTCCCCGGCGAGCAGACGGTCCAGCACGGCGCGCGCCCGGTCGCGCCCGGACCAGCGGTACCGCAGCTCGAGCGACCGCGCCGCGCCGGCGAGGTCCAGCCCCCGCTCGTCGCGCAGCCGACGCAGCACGGTCGTCGCGTCGTCCGGCTCGGACCGTGTCGCCACGTCGAGCGCCGTGCGCCGCACGTCCGTCACGCGCACCCCGGCGACGAGCTCGGTCTCGGACCGCAGCAGCGCCGCCTGGCGCGCGACACGCCCGTGCCGCGGGGGAGGACGGTGCGCGCCCGGGGGGTACACGACCTCCAGCCGCGGCGGGGGCGGGCCGCCGCACAGCACCCACGCCGCGCTCCGTCCCGCGACCACGCACGACGTCGGCACCTGGTCGCGCACCGCGAGCGCGCGCAGGGTCGCTGTGACGGGTACGCGGGCCGGGGCCGCGACGTCGTCCAGGAGCGCGACCAGCGCGCCCGAGCGCACCAGCTCCTGGAACGCGCCCGCACCCCCGACGTCCGGCGGGCGCACGAGCAGCCCGACGTCCGGGTCCGGCGGCGCGAGCAGGCGGTCCAGGGGCGGGTAGGCGTGCATGCCTCCACCGTGCCGCACCGGGCCGGACGTGAGAAGAGCCGGTCCTGGTCCTGTGGACGAGGACCGGCCCTGGTCACGGCCGCTCAGGAGCCCGGAGGATCAGCCGCGCGAGTCCTCGGCCGCCCGCACGACCTGCTCGAGCCACGCCCGCCGCGCGGTGAGCGCGCCCTCGAGATCGGCGACCGCGCGGGAGTCCCCCCGGTCGCGGGCCGAGGCGAGGTCGGACTCGAGCGCGGCGATCGCCGACTCGAGCTGTGCCGCCGCGCCCTCCGCACGGGCACGGGTCTCCGGGTTGCTGCGCGTCCACTGCGCCTGCTCGGCGTCGCGCACCGCGTTCTCCACCGCACGCAGACGACCCTCGACGCGCTGCAGGTCACCGCGCGGGACGCGCCCGGCCTCCTCCCAGCGCTCCTGGATGTCACGCAGCGCGCTCTTCGCGGCGGCGAGGTCCTTGACCGGGACGAGGGCCTCCGCCTCCGTCAGGATCTGCTCCTTGACCTCCAGGTTGGCCGCGTACTCCGCGTCGGTGGCCGAGTTCGCGGCGTCGCGCGCCTGGAAGAAGGTGTCCTGCGCGGCGCGGAACCGCGCCCACAGCGCGTCGTCGTCCTTGCGGCTCGCGCGCCCGGCTGCCTTCCACCGCGCCATGAGATCGCGGTAGGCGCCCGCGGTGGGACCCCAGTCCGTGTTCGACGACAGGGCCTCGGCCTCCTCGACGAGCTTCTCCTTGGCCGCCTTGGCGCTGCTGTTGCGCTGCTCGAGCTCGGCGAAGTAGTGGCGTCGCTCACGGTCGAAGGCGGTGCGCGCGTGGCTGAACCGCTTCCACAGCGCCTCCTCGCTCGAGCGGTCGATGCGCGGTCCGGAGCGCTGCGCCTCCTTCCAGCGTTCGAGCAGGTTGCGCAGCTCCTCGCCGGCCGGACGCCACTGCATGCGCGCCGGGTCGGTGGCCGCGATCTTCTCGGCGGCCTCGATGATCTCCGTGCGCGCGGCGAGCGCGGCGGCCTTGGCGGACGCGCGCTCGGCCTCGATCTGGGCGCGTCGCTCGGAGGCGAGGGTGCGCAGGCGCGCGACCTGGGCGCGCAGCGCGTCGAGGTCGCCCACCGCGGACGGCTCGGCGGTCTCCTCGCCGAGACGCGCGAGCGTCTGGTCGATCTCGCGGACCGACAGGTCGCTCGCGGCGAGCCGCGTCTCGAACAGCGTGACCTTCGCCTGCAGGTCGAGGTAGCGACGGACGTACAGCGTCAGGGCCTCGTCGGTGTCCACGCCCGGGAACTGCCCGACGGCGCGCTCACCGGCCTCCTCGCGCACGTAGACGGTCCCGTCCGCGTCGACCCGTCCGAACCCGGCGGCTGCCTTCGCGGCGGGGGAGTCGTCCGCGAGCGCCGGGACGGCCGGGACCTCCGGCGGCGCCGCAGCGGGTGCCGTCCCCGGCGCCGCTGCGGCCGGTGCCTTGCGCGGCGGGTGCGGGACGGCGGAAGGCTTCGGGCGCGGTCCGGGGCCCGGGCGCGGCGCGGGCCGCGCGGCGGGAGCCTTCTGTTCGGAGGTGTCCGCGGCGGCGGGCGTCTCCTGCTCGGGGGTGTCCGCGGAGGTCGTCGTCTCGGGAGCGGCCTCGTCGGTCGCGGTGCTCGTCGGCGCGTCGTCGGGGCTCGTGCCGGCCTCCGCCTCCGTCGTCTCGACCCGTTCGGTCGCGTCCGCCTGCGCGGGCTCCGCGGCCGGGACGCTCGCCTCGTGGTTCGCGGGATCGCTCACTGGGTCTCAACTCCTTCGATGGTGACCGGGGTGGCGGGGGAGCCGTCGCCGGATCCGTCCACCGTCCCCGCGTCAGCGACTGCCTGGACGACGTCCAGGCCGGACGTGATGGTGCCGAACACCGTGTAACCACCCGCCGCGTCGGACGGGATGGTCGAGTCCTCGTAGACGAGGAAGAACTGGGAGCCCATCGAGTCGGCCGCGCCGCCCTGTCGCGCCATGGCGACCGTCCCGGCGGGGTAGACGTCGTCGGCCGGCGCGTTCTCGACGGGACCGAAGCTGTACCCAGGGCCGCCGGTGCCGGTGGCGGTCGGGTCCCCGCACTGCAGCACGTGGATGCCCTCCGTGGTGAGGCGGTGGCACGTCGTGCCGTCGAAGTAGCCCGCCTCGGCCAAGGAGACGAAGCTCGCGACCGCCTGCGGCGCGGCGGCGCCGTCGAGGCTGAGGGTCAGGTCGCCGGCGCTCGTCGCGAGAGCCGTCGTCCACTCGCGGCCCTCGGCCGCGGACGGCGGGGGGAGCGTGTACTGGCCGGGCGTGGGGGTGGCGCCCGGCGTCGGCGCGGTGGCCGGTCCGGCGCCCGGGTCCTGCGCGGCGGACAGCGCCCACCAGACCGCACCACCGACGAGGACGAGGGCGAGGGCGACGCCGACGAGCGTCCAGGTGCGCTGGCGGCGGGCGCGCAGCTGTGCGACGTGGCGGTCCCACTTCTCCTGCCGGCGACGGGCCTGCTCCCGCTCCTTGCTCTTCGTCGACACCCCAGCTCCTTCGTCGTCGGCCGTGACGGCGCGCCTGAACGACCTCGGTGCGGCCCGCGGTCGGTACCGGGACAGTCTAGGCACCGCCCGCGTGATCCCCTCGTGCTTTCCCGCCCGGCAGGTCACGGTCCGGTATCGACCCGCCCTCCGGCGCGGGAGCCGGGAGGCTAGGCTCGACGGTCGTGGAGGACAGGAAGGACGCCGGCGTCGGGCCCGGCACGGCCGGAGGGGCGAGCGGGGCCGGCGGCGCCGCGGTCCCCGTCGCGGTCCACGTGGTCGTGGCGCCGGTGTTCGGCACGAACTGCGCGGTCGTGGTGCTCCCGGGGGCCGAGTGCGTCGTCGTCGACGCCGGGGCGGGCGTCGCCGACCGGGTGGTCGGGCTCGTCGAGCGCGAGGGCCTCGTGCCGCGCGCGGTCCTCGCGACGCACGGGCACGTGGACCACACCTGGGACGCGGCCGCGCTGTGCGAGCGCCTCGGCGTGCCGCTCGTGCTGCACGAGGACGACGCGTACCGGTTGCCGGACCCGTTCGGGACGATCGAGGACGCGCGCGCCGGGGTGTCCGGTCCGCTGGCCGCCGCGCTGCGCGACGCCGGGGCGCGTCCCGAGGACTACCGGGAGCCGCGGGACGTGCGCCCGTTCGCCGGGGGTCCTGGGGTCGCGGTGCCGCTCGTGGCACCCGGGCTGCACGCGGTGCCGGCGCCGGGGCACACCGAGGGGTCGAGCCTCTTCCTCGCCGGCGCCCCCGGCACGGGTGTCCTGCTCTCCGGAGACGTGCTGTTCGCCGGGTCCGTGGGCCGCACCGACCTGCCCGGCGGTGACGGGGCCGTGATGGCACGCACGCTGCGCGACGTCGTCGGCGGTCTCGACCCGCGGTGGGACGTGCTCCCCGGCCACGGACCCGCCACCACCGTGGCCCACGAGCGGGCGACGAACCCGTTCCTCGCCCGCGGCTGACCGCGCCCACCGGCAACCGGTCCGCGGCGATTGCCCCTCGCGGCGGCCGGTCTGGAAAGATCGGGTCCCATGGCCAGGCCCACACCCCTCTCCGGTTTCCCCGAATGGCTGCCCGACGGTCGCGTCGTCGAGCAGCACGTCCTCGACACGCTGCGCCGCACGTTCGAGCTGCACGGGTTCGCCGGGATCGAGACGCGGGCCGTCGAGCCGCTCGACCAGCTGCTGCGCAAGGGTGAGACCTCCAAGGAGGTGTACGTCCTGCGCCGCCTCCAGGAGGAGGCGAGCGAGGGCGACGACGCCCGCTCGGGCCGGCCGGACAAGCAGCTCGGCCTCCACTTCGACCTCACGGTGCCGTTCGCGCGCTACGTGCTCGAGAACGCCGGTCACCTCGCGTTCCCGTTCAAGCGCTACCAGATCCAGAAGGTCTGGCGCGGCGAGCGACCCCAGGACGGGCGTTTCCGGGAGTTCGCGCAGGCGGACATCGACGTCGTCGGCGCCGGCGAGCTGCCGTACCACTTCGAGGTCGAGCTGCCGCTCGTCATGGCCGAGGCGCTCGGCGCGCTGCGCGACATCGGCGTGCCGGAGGTCCGCGTGCTCGTCAACAACCGGCGCGTCGCCGAGGGCTTCTACCGCGGGCTCGGCCTCGACGCCGTCGACGAGGTGCTGCGCCAGATCGACAAGCTTGACAAGATCGGGCCGGCCAAGGTCGGGGAGCTCCTCGTCTCCGAGGCCGGGGCGACCCCGGACCAGGCGGACGCGTGCCTCGCCCTCGCAGCGATCCACGGCTCCGACGTCACCGTCGTCGACCGGGTCCGGGCGCTCGCCGCCGAGCGCGGCGTGACGAGCGAGCTCATGGAGACGGGCCTCGCGGAGCTCGCGGCCATCGTCGAGGCCGCGAGCGTGCGCGCACCCGGCGTGGTCGTCGCCGACCTGAAGATCGCCCGCGGCCTCGACTACTACACGGGCTCGGTCTACGAGACCGTCCTCGTGGGCCACGAACAGCTCGGGTCGATCTGCTCCGGCGGGCGGTACGACACGCTCGCGTCCGACGGCGCGACGACGTACCCGGGCGTCGGCCTGTCCATCGGCGTCTCGCGCCTCGTGTCGCGGCTGCTCTCGGCGGGGCTCGTCCGGGCGACGCGGTCGGTGCCGAGCGCTGTCGTCGTCGCGGTGACGACCGAGGACGCGCGGCCGTCGTCCGACGCGGTCGCGACCGCGCTGCGCGCCCGCGGGATCCCCGTGGAGGTCGCGCCGAGCGCGGCGAAGTTCGGCAAGCAGATCCGCCACGCGGACCGGCGCGGCATCCCGTTCGTGTGGTTCCCCGGCGGGACCGGTGACGACGGCACCCCCACGCCTGACCAGGTCAAGGACATCCGCTCCGGCGAGCAGGTGGACGCGGATCCCGCGACGTGGGAGCCGCCGGCCGAGGACTGGTGGCCGCGGGCGGTCCCCGCCGAGGGCTGACGGCGCAGGCCCCGGCGCCCGGGCGGGCCACGTGAGAGGCCCGACGCTGTCGCGGCGGGTGCCGTCCTCGGGGAGTGCGGGAGCTCGGGCAGCTCGACGCAGCCGCACGTGCAGGTCATGGACGGCCCGGACGCGACGACGGCGCGCGGCGTGCCGCTCGCGTTCCGCCACCACCGCGAGCACGTGCGCGGGGCGGGTCGCGCATCGTCGCGCGCGGCGTCCCCGCCGAGCGCTCCGTCGTCGGGCCCGCCGAACCGCCCGGCTGAGACGGCGGGCCTCCCTCCGGAGGGCCGCGCTCAGGACCGCGCCTTGACCGCGGATCGAACATCTGTTCGGATAGTGTCGTGCGGTGGGACGGACAGGCGATCGGCGTGGACGACGGCGCGCTGCCGGGGCTGGAGCGCGTCGGCCTCGTGCGCAGCGTGCGCACGCCCGAGTTCGCGGGGATCACGTTCCACGAGGTGACGGCGAAGAGCGCGCTGTCCAAGGTGCCGGCGATGTCGCGCATGCCGTTCCGCTGGACGATCAACCCCTACCGCGGGTGCAGCCATGCCTGCTCGTACTGTTTCGCGCGACCCACGCACCAGTACCTCGACCTCGACGCGGGCGAGGACTTCGACCGGGAGGTCGTCGTCAAGGTCAACGTCGACGACGTGCTCCGCGCCGAGCTGTCGCGCAGGAGCTGGACGCGCGAGGCCGTCGCGCTCGGCACGAACACCGACCCGTACCAGCGCGCGGAGGGCCGCTACCGACTCATGCCCGGGATCATCACGGCGCTCGCGGACTCCCGGACACCGCTGTCCGTCCTCACCAAGGGCACGCTCCTGCGTCGCGACCTGCCGCTCCTCGCCGACGCGGCGTCGCGCGTGGAGGTCGGCATCGGCGTCTCGCTCGCACTGCTCGACCCGGAGCTGCAGGCGTCGGTCGAGCCCGGGACGCCCACGCCGCGCGCACGGCTCGACCTGATCCGGGCGGTCCGGGACGCGGGCCTGCCGTGCGGGGTCATGGTCGCCCCCGTGCTGCCGTGGCTGACCGACTCGACCCCTGCGCTCACCGAGCTCCTCGACGCGGTGCGGGACGCCGGCGCGACGGGCGTCACGGTGCTCCCGCTGCACCTGAAGCCCGGCACGCGCGAGTGGTTCATGTCGTGGCTCGCGCGCGAGCACCCCCGGCTCGTCCCCGGGTACGAGCGCGTCTACGGCCGCGGCACCTACGCGTCGAAGGCCTACCGCTCCTGGCTGTGGGACCGCGTGCGACCGATGCTCGAGGCGCGCGGCTTCGGCGTCTCGGGCCGCCGCGTGCCCGCCGGGGTCGAGGGCCGCTACCGCCGCGGCGAGCTCGGTGGCCTGGGCGACGGCGGTCCACCCGTCGACGGGGCGTACCCCTGCGGCAGCCTCACCGGGTCGTCGTCGCCGACCGGCCCCGGCGCACCGCCGGCGCAGCACCCCGGCGCGCTCGCGGGCATGCCCGTCGACGGCGGCGGACTCGACGTCGCGGGCGCGGGCGTCGAGCAGGTGCTCTTCTGAGGCGCGGCGCTAGGACCCCGCCGGCCGCACCACCCACACCCGGACGGCCGAGCCGTCGCGGTGGTCGGTCGTCCTCGCAGCGTGCACGAACCCGGCGCGCTGCGCGACCGCCTCGCTCGGGTCGTTCCCGACGCGCGTGAGGAGGCGCACCTCGGCGTACCCGGACGCGAGCGCCCACGCGCTGAGCGTCACGACCGCGCGGGTCGCCAGACCTCGCCCGCGCGCGCCCGGCAGCAACGCGTAGTACACCTCGGGGGCGGTCCCGTCGAGACCGGCGAGCCCGACCATCCCCACGGCCTCGGCGGCCTCGGCGGCCTCGGCGGCCTCGGCGGCCTCGGCGGCCTCGGCGGCCTCGGCGGCCCCGGGCTCACCGGCGCGCTCGACGACGAACCGCGCCGCCGCTCCCTGCTCCGCGCGGGCCACCGACCGCGCCGCCCACCGCGCGGCGTCCGTGTCCGACATCCGTGCCGGGACGAACGTCCAGCGCGGGACGTCGGGCACGTGCGAGAGCGCCGCCCCCAGTGCGGCGTGCTCCTCGCGGAACGTGCGCAGCCGCGCGGCCGGCAGGCCGGGCAGCTCGATCACCGCCGGCGGCCGCGGCACGTCGGACGACCACGTGCGCGCCATCCCGCACCCCGCGCTCAGTCGCCCGCGAGGCGCGCGGGGAAGCCGCCCGTGGCGACCGGCCCCCACCGCGTGACCGTCACGCGCAGCAGGCACTTGCCCTGCGCGACCATCGCGGCGCGGTACTCGTCCCAGTCCGGGTGCTCGCCCGAGATCGCCCGGTAGTAGTCGACGAGCGGCTCGACGGCCTCCGGCAGCTCGATCACCTCGGCGGTCCCGTCGACCTGCACCCACGGGTCGGAGAAGCCCGGTCCGAGCGACAGGAGCGACGCCTGCGGGCGACGGCGCAGGTTCACCGCCTTCGCGCGCTCCGGGTAGGTCGACACGACCACGCGCCCCGCGTCGTCGACGCCGTACGTCACCGGGCTGAGCTGCGGCGAGCCGTCGGAGCGGGTGGTGACGAGGACGCCGTCGTGACGCGAGCGCAGGAGCTCGACGAGCTCGTCTCGCCCGACCCGGCGTGCGGTGGCGATCGTGCGGGGCATGGGATCCTCCTGGTGGGCTCGGGGACGTCAGCGACTAGACTCGCACGGGCGTCCGCGCGCCTCGCTCTCGCGCGCTCCCGCACCACAGACCCCCGCACCACATGGAAGGACGAACTCCGTGCTCCGCACCCACACGGCCGGCTCACTGCGGGCCGAGCACACCGGTCAGACCGTCACCCTCACGGGATGGGTCGACCGGCGCCGCGATCACGGGGGAGTGGCCTTCATCGACCTGCGCGACGCCTCCGGCATCGCCCAGGTCGTCATCCGCGACGAGGCCGTCGCGCACCCGCTGCGCAGCGAGTTCGTGCTCCAGGTCACGGGCGAGGTCTCCCGCCGCCCCGAGGGCAACGAGAACCCCAACCTGCCCACGGGCGAGATCGAGGTCCTGGCGAGCGACGTCGTCGTGCTCAACACCTCCGAGGCGCTGCCGTTCCAGGTCTCGACGGCGCTCGCGGACACCGAGACGATCGGCGAGGAGGCGCGTCTCAAGCACCGCTACCTCGACCTGCGCCGGCCTGCGCCGGCGCACGCGATGCGCCTGCGCGCGAAGGTCAACCAGGCGGCGCGCCGCGTGCTCGACGCCGAGGACTTCGTCGAGATCGAGACGCCGACCCTCACGCGCTCCACGCCCGAGGGCGCGCGCGACTTCCTCGTGCCCGCGCGCCTGTCGCCCGGCTCCTGGTACGCGCTGCCGCAGTCGCCGCAGCTGTTCAAGCAGCTGCTCATGGTCGCCGGCATGGAGCGCTACTACCAGATCGCGCGCTGCTACCGCGACGAGGACTTCCGCGCCGACCGTCAGCCCGAGTTCACCCAGCTCGACGTCGAGATGAGCTTCGTCGAGCAGGACGACGTCATCGCGCTCGCGGAGAAGATCCTCGTCTCGCTGTGGGAGCTGATCGGCTACACGGTGCCGACCCCGATCCCGCGCATGACGTTCCACGAGGCGATGCGCCTGTACGGCACCGACAAGCCCGACCTGCGCTTCGGCAACCCGCTCGTCGAGCTCACGGACTACTTCGCGGACACCCCGTTCCGCGTCTTCCAGGCGGAGTACGTCGGCGCCGTCGTCATGGCCGGCGGAGCCTCCCAGCCGCGCCGCCAGTTCGACGCGTGGCAGGAGTGGGCCAAGCAGCGCGGCGCCCGCGGCCTCGCGTACGTGACGTTCGGCGAGGACGGCGCGCTCGGCGGCCCGGTCGCCAAGAACCTGTCCGACGCCGAGCGCGACGGCCTGCGCGAGGCCACCGGCGCGCAGCCGGGCGACGCGGTCTTCTTCGCGGCGGGCAAGACCTCCGAGTCGCGCGCGCTGCTCGGCGCCGCGCGGCAGGAGATCGCCCACCGGACCGGTCAGGTCGACGAGGACGCCTGGGCGTTCGTCTGGGTCGTCGACGCGCCGCTGTTCAAGCCGACGGGCGAGGCCGCGCAGGAGGGCGACGTCGCGCTCGGCAGCTCCGCGTGGACGGCCGTGCACCATGCGTTCACGTCCCCGACGCCGGACTGGGTCGACACGTTCGAGCAGAACCCGGGCGAGGCGCTCGCCTACGCGTACGACATCGTGTGCAACGGCAACGAGATCGGCGGCGGGTCGATCCGTATCCACCGCCGCGACGTGCAGGAGCGCGTGTTCGACGTCATGGGCATCGGGCCCGAGGAGGCGCAGGAGAAGTTCGGCTTCCTGCTCGACGCGTTCAAGTTCGGCGCGCCGCCGCACGGCGGCATCGCGTTCGGCTGGGACCGCATCGTCGCGCTGCTCACGCAGTCGGACTCGATCCGCGACGTCATCGCGTTCCCGAAGTCCGGTGGCGGCTACGACCCGCTCACGCAGGCGCCCGCGCCCATCACGCCGGAGCAGCGCAAGGAGGCGGGCGTCGACGCGAAGCCCGCGCCGAAGGGCGAGCCGGGGAACCTCCCCGCGGCCGCCGCGGAGTGACGGGCAGCACCACGCGCGAGGGCGCGCCGACCACGCCGGTCGGCGCTCCGGCCTCGCCCGTCGGCGCGTGCCGTCGTGTCCCGTCGTCGTGGGCCTCGCACCCCGTCGTCGTGGCCGAGGCGCGCGGGTGGCACGTGGTCGACGTCCTCGCGGACGACGACGCGCTCGTCGTGCACCGCACGCTCCCCGGCAGAGGCGACGTCCTGTGGGGCGTCGGCTCCGCCGACGCGGCGGCGCGGCTGCTGCTCGACGCCGGGGAGCGGTTCGCCCCGGGCGTCGCGAGGTCGGCGCTCCCGCGCGGGACGACAGCCGCCGCACGCGGGCTCGCGGCGCGCACCGGGCGTGCGCTCCCCGCCCACCTGCGGACCGACCCGGTCTCGGCGTGGGACTGGTTCTGGACGGCGGAACCGCCGCCGTACCAGACCGGCGAGGAGCGCGTCGTCGGGCTCGTGGACGAGGCGGACCGTGCCGCGGCGCGGGCGCTGCTCGACGACGCGAACCCCGCCGCCGAGCTCGACCCGGCGGCGACGGGCACGCACTGGTGGGGCTGGGCCGACGACACGGGCGCGCTGCGGGCGGTGGCCGGTGCGCGGTGCCCGGGACCGGGCGTCCCGTGGGAGATCGGTGGCGTGGCCACGCACCCGGCCTGGCGCGGACGCGGTCTCGCGCGTGCCGTGACGGCGGCGGCGACCCGCGCCGCCCTGCGCGAGGCGGACGTCGTCGCCCTCGGGATGTACGCCGACAACGACGCGGCCCGGCAGGTGTACGGCCGGCTCGGTTACGTCGTCGGCCAGCGCTTCGAGTCGCGTCGCTGAGGGCGCCCTCGGGCGCCAGAACGTAGGCTCGAGGGATGGGGGCGAGCAGGGCCGACGGCGAGAGCGTGCGCACGACCCGGCTCTTCCTCGTCAACCTGCCCTTCGTCGCCACGGCGATGCTCGCGACCCTCGCCCTGACGGTGTACGACCGTTCCTCGGTGCTGTCGTCGCCGTACGTGGTCGGGATCGCGACGCTCGCGGTCGCGGTCGCCCTGACGCTGGTCGTGCCGTGGCACCGGCTGCCCGGGCGGGCGCCGATGCTCGTCGCCGTGGTCGACCTCGTGGCGGTGGCGCTGTTCGTCGCCGCGGACACGCCCCTGTCCCTGCTCGCCGTCTTCCCCGTCCTGTGGCTCGCGCAGCGGCACGGCACGGCCGGCGTGGTGACGGGCGTCGTCGGCGCCTTCGCGGTGACGTGGATCCCCACCGCTCTCGCCGACGGCGTCGCGACGTCGAGCCAGGCGGCACGCGTGGCACTGGTGCCGGTGGTCCTCGGCGCGGTGGCGCTGTCGGTGGGGGCGATCCAGCGCCGGTCCGACGCCCGCAACCTGCTGCTGCGCCGCCAGGGCGTCCAGCTGCGGCGCGCCGCGCAGGAGCTCGGGGCGGAGCGGCGGCTGCTGGACGCCGTGGTCGGTACCACCGGCGTGGGCATCGTCCTGCTCGACGCCGGCGGCACGGTCGTCCTTGCCAACCGGCTCGCGCAGCAGGCCACGGACGGTGCCGTCCGTGCGGGGGTCCGGCCCGCCGAGCTCCCGCGCGTGCGCAGCACGACCCTCGACGGCGTGCCGCACGAGCACGACATCGTGTCGCGCGCGCTCGCCGGCGAGGAGGTCCGCGGCGAGGTCGGGTGGTGGCAGCTGCCCGGCGGCCGGTTCGCCCTGCGTGCGTCCGCCATCCGGCTCGAGGGCGCCGCGACCGGCGACGCCGGGCAGCTCGTCCTCGTCACCCTCGAGGACCTCACCGACCAGGTGCTCGCGCTCGAGCTCAAGGAGGACTTCGTGGCCGCCGCCTCGCACGAGCTGCGCACCCCGCTCACCTCCATCGTCGGCCACCTCGAGCTCGCCGCCGACGACCCGTCGGCGTCGCGCACGGTCGCCCGGCACCTCGACGTCGCGACCCGCAACGCCGACCGCCTGCTCGACCTGGTCGACGGTCTCCTCACCGCGGCCGCGACGCGCGGGGCCGCGCTCGAGCTCGAGCGGTCCGACGTCGACCTGTCCGCCGTCGTCGACGACGCGGTCACGGCGATCGCGCCGCTCGCCCGCAGCGCGGGACTCGACCTGGTGTGGTCGCCCCCGGCGCGCGGGGCGGGCGTGCGCGGTGACCGGCTGCGGCTGCGCCAGGTCGTCGACAACCTCCTGTCGAACGCGGTGAAGTACTCCGACGGCAGCGGCACGGTCGAGGTGCGGCTCGACCACGACGGCGAGGCGGGCCTCGTCGTGCTGCGCGTGCGTGACGAGGGGGTCGGTATCGCCGCCACCGACGCCGAGCGGGTCTTCACCCGGTTCTACCGCACCGCGTCCGCGCGCCAGGGCACGCGTCACGGCACCGGGCTCGGCCTGCACGTCGTGCGTGAGATCGTGCACGCGCACGGCGGGACCGTGGAGCTCGCGAGCGAGCTCGGGGCGGGAACCACCGTCGAGGTGCGGCTCCCGGCGGGAGCGCGCCCGTGACCTCGCTCGACACGACGACCGTCCTCGTCGTGTCCGCCGTGCTCATCGCCGTGGTGTCGTCCCTGTTCGTCCTCGGGGTATGGCGCCGCGGGCGCACGGACCGCGTCGACCGCTGCTGGAGCCTGACGTTCCTGGCCGCGGTGGTCACGACGTTCGCCTACCTCGCCGCCGAGACCCCGGCGCTGTGGTGGGCGACGGCCCTCGGCAACGGCGCGTTCGTGCTCTCCCTCGGCGCCATCTGGGCCGGCGCCCGCGCGCGCGACGCGCGGCCGCCGCTGCTGTCCCTCGTCGCAGCCTCGGCCGCCCTCGTCGCGGTCCTCGCACTGGTGCGGGGCCCCGACGGCGGACCGTGGGCCGGTGGGCTGGCCTACCTCGCGGCCCTCGCGACGTGGTGCGCGCTCGCCGCCGTCGAGCTCCTCGCGCGCACCCGCCGCCGTGCGGGCGAGACCGTCGCCCTCGGGGCCGTGTGCGCCGTCGCCGCGGCGTACTACGCCGGTCGCGCCGTCGCGTTCGCCGCCGGCGGACCCGCCTCACCGACGTTCGAGCGGTTCTTCGCCACCTCCACGACGACGGTCGTCAACGTCGTCCTCGTCGTCGTCGGCGCGTTCGCGATGATGGCGCTGCGCACGCGCGAGACGGCCGAGGCGGCCGTGTCCCGGTACGACGCCGCCCTCGGCACCAGGACGATGCCGTACCTGGAGAGCTCCGTGGCGGAGCGCGCCGCGCGCGGGCGGCTCGGCCCGACGCTGCAGGTGGTCGTGCTGCGGCTGCAGGACGCGCGCGAGCTGCGGGCCGCGTTCGGTCGCGAGGGGCGCGAGCACGCCCGGGCGCACCTCGCCGCGGTCGTGCTCGAGACCCTGCCGGGCCAGGCGCTCGCGGGCCACGACGACGGGCACCCCGACGAGCTCGTCGTCGTCCTGCCGGGGACGGCCGACGGCGACGCCTGGCTGCAGGACGTCGAGCGCACGCTCGTCGAGCAGCCGCTGCGGCTCGACGGCGACACGGTCGTCCTCGACGTGCGGCACGACGTCCGGCACGGGAGCGCGGACGGCCTCGCCGATCTCGTCGCGTCGTGCCGCACCGCCGTCGCAGGCGCGTCCTGAGCCGATCCTGAGGCGTTCCTGCGCCGACCCCGATCCCGTGCCGAGGCGCCCGGCACAGGATGCATCTCGTTGAAGCCGCAACTATCGACGAGGTGCCTCATGACCGCCCTGCTCACGGACCCGATGCTCGACCTCCGCCTGCCGGACGCCCTCGCGCTCGACCTGCTCGGCGCCGGGCCCGAGCGGTTCGCGTTCACCGCCGCCGACCTCGCCACCCCCACGCACACCCGCCGCGCGACCATCGGCGCCGTCGTGCCCGCCTACAACGAGGCCGCCACGATCAAGGCCGTCCTCAAGGGTCTGCTCCGCCAGACGCGCCTGCCCGACGTCGTGCACGTCGTCGTCAACAACACGACCGACAAGACCTTCGCCAAGGCCTCGAAGCTCGCCGGGGAGCACACCGTCGTGCGCAAGGGCGTCGAGCAGATCACCCGCGTCTACGTCCACGACCTCGGCAAGCTCGCCGACAAGAAGGTCGGCGCGCTCAACTACGGCTACCGGCTCGTGCAGGGCGCCGACTACCTCCTCGGCGTCGACGGCGACACCGTCCTCGCCAAGGACGCCGTCGAGCGCCTCGAGGCGGAGATGTCCTCCGACCCGCGCATCGGCGGCATCTCCGCCATCTACACCGTCGACAACACCGACGCCCCGCGCGGCGTCCCGCGCTTCCTGCTCACCGGCCAGCGCGCCCAGTTCGCCGCCTTCAACATGCAGAACCTCCTGCGCGGCCGGAACATGGCCGTCCTCGGCGGGCAGGCCTCCCTCTTCCGCACCTCCGCGCTCGAGGAGGTCATGACCGCCCACCACCAGGCGAACCCGTGGGTCTCCGACTCCGAGGTCGAGGACTCCCTGCTCAGCCTCCAGATCAAGTCCCTCGGCTACTCGACGAAGATCTCCGCGACCGCCCGCGCCACCGTCGGCGGCATGACGACGATGCGGGCCCTCGACGGCCAGCAGGTCAAGTGGAACTACGGCGCCATCGACCTCATGTGGCCGGGCCAGCGCGGCGACACCCAGGGCCAGCCCTTCCACCCCAACCTGCGCCTGCGCTGGATGGAGAACGCCTCCATGGTGGTCAACGCGCTCACGCGCGTCGCCTTCGGCCTGCTCGTCGTCGGCGCCCTGAGCATCGGCGCGTTCGAGTTCTCGCCCGTGTGGCTCGTGCCCCCCGCCGTCGCCGTCGCCCTCAACCTGCGCACCGCCCTGTCCATGCGCGACCACAACTGGCGCGACGTGCTCTTCGCCGCCACCCTCGTCCCCGCCGAGGCGTACATGTGGATTCGCATCGGCCACTTCGTGCGCGCCTGGGCGAAGTTCCTGTCCCGGTCCCGCACCGACAACTGGGCCGCCCAGGCCAAGGCCGAACGCGGCGCCGGCTGGGCCCACCTCAGCCCCGTGGCCGTCGGCGTGGCCGCGCTCGCGGCGACGGCGTGGGCGTGGACGATCCTGCCGGTCGCGGCCCAGTCCGCCGTCCTCGCGGTCGGCTGGCCCGCGCTCGGGGTCGTGACCGTCCTGCAGACCCTGTCCATGCTGCGCCGCCTCGTGCGCCGCCAGCACGGCTACACGGCGTGACGCACGGACCCGGCCACCCGGGCGCGTGGGACGCGCTCGCGGACGAGCTCGACGGCGACCGGGACGCCGTCGCCCGGTTCGTCGCCGCGTGGGCGCAGGCGCTGGGCCCCCGCCTGCGGCGGGTGCACGCGGCGCTCGCGGCGGGGGACGTCGACGACGCGGAGGTCGCGCTCCTGACCGTACGGTGCACCTCCACCATGGTCGGTGCGCACGCGGTCGCCGAGCTCGCGTCGGGCGCGCTCGACGCGCTGCGCGCTGCCGACGCCGAGGTGGGTGGTGCCGACGGCGCGGGTGCGGGGCCACCGGCCGTGGCCGTGCGGCACCTGGCGGACCTGGCGACGGCGGCGGTCGAGGCGGTCGCACGGACCGGCGCGGTCCTGCCCGGGTGGCGGGCCGACGGCGCCCCGTCCGCCGCGGGGACGACGGGGCGGACCGGGCCGCCGCCAGAGGGCCCCGATCAGGTGGTGCCGTCGAACCGGTAGCCCACGCCCCGCACGGTGCGGATCCACCGCGGCCGGCTCGGGTCGTCACCGAGCTTGCGGCGCAGGTTCGCGACGTGGACCTCGACGCTGCGCCGGTCGGCGTCGGCGACGGGGGTCCCGGTGTCGTACGCCTCGCCCCACAGCACCCGCACCATCCGGTCCTTCGCCAGCACGTGGCCCGGTGCCTCGCACAGCGCGGCGAGCAGGTCGAACTCGCTGCGCGTCAGGTGCACCTCGACGCCGTCGACGTGCACGCGCCGCGCGTCCACGTCGACCTCGAGGCCGTCGGCGACGTGGCGGGACGCCCCGGAGCCCTCGACCACGTCGGCAGGACCTCGGCCGCTCGCGGGGTCCGGGCCGGTCGCGGCGTCCGGGGCCGCGCGGGTCGCCGCCCCGGGTGGGGGAGCGGCGCTGCGGGGACGACGCAGCAGCGCCTCGATGCGGGCGCGCAGCTCGCGCGGTCGGAACGGCTTC
Organism: Cellulosimicrobium sp. NPDC057127; assembly: GCF_042670945.1. NCBI lineage: Bacteria > Bacillati > Actinomycetota > Actinomycetes > Micrococcales > Promicromonosporaceae > Cellulosimicrobium > Cellulosimicrobium sp. NPDC057127. Next base: position 50,509 of record NZ_JBHUUP010000011.1, on the reverse strand, counting down.
GTCTGGTAGTCGTCGGCGCCGGCGTCCAGGCCCATGAGCGCGTCGATCTCCTCGCTGCGCGCGGTGAGCATGACGACGTACGTGTCCGACACGGCACGGATGCGCCGGCACACCTCGAACCCGTCGATGTCGGGCAGGCTCACGTCGAGGGTCGTCACGAGCGGGTCGGTGCGCCGCACGAGCTCGACGCTCTCGCGCCCGGTCACGGCGGTGCGCGTGCTGAACCCCGCCTGGCCGAGCACGGTCACGAGCAGGTCGCGGATGTCCGGGTCGTCCTCGACGACGACGGCGGTGCGCTCGGCGGTGTCGTGACCTGCGGTCATGTCGCCCAACATGGCGCCCAACCTACGCGGCGGGGGCCCGCGCCGCAGCGCGTCCGGCCGGGGGCTCCCCGCCGATCAGTGCACGAGCCCCAGACGGGCGTGCAGCCGGCGCAGGGGAGCGGGCGCCCACCAGTTCCAGCGCCCGAGGAGCGTCATGGTCGCGGGCACGAGCAGGAGCCGGACGATCGTCGCGTCGACGAGCACGGCCACCGCGAGGGCGAACCCGACCTCCTTGATCACGAGCAGGTCGCCCAGCACGAACCCCGCGAAGACCACGACGATGATCGCCGCGGCCGAGGTGATGATGCGCCCGGAGCGCTGCAGCCCGAGCCGCACCGCCTCGTCGTCGGGGCTCCCGGCGTCGTGCAGCTCCTTGATGCGGGCCAGCAGGAAGACCTCGTAGTCCATGGCGAGGCCGAACGCGAAGGCCACGACGAGCGCGACGACGTACGTCTCGATGCCTCCGACCGCGGCGAACCCCAGCAGGCCTTCCAGGTGGCCGTCCTGGAACGCCCACACGAGCACACCGAGGGACGCGGCCAGGGACAGCGCGTTCGTCAGCAGCGCCTTGACGGGGATCACGACCGACCCGGTCATGAGGAACAGCAGCACGAGCGTCGCGACGACGACGATCCCCACCGCCCACCACAGCCGCTCGGCCAGCGCGTCGAGGAAGTCCACCTGTCCGGCGGCCTGCCCGGTCACCCACACGTCGAACCCGGGGTCGAGCGCCCGGACCTCCCGCACGGCGGCGACCGCCTCCGGTCCGCCCGCGTCGTCGGCCTCCAGGTGGATGCCGACCACCGCGTACCCGTCGAGCGGCGCGACCGGGTCGACGCGCTCGACGCCGTCGACGCCCGCGACCGCGTCGTCGGCCCACGCCTGCACCTCGCCCGGGGACGCGTCGGCCACCGCGACGACCTGCGCGCTCTCGCTCGCCGGGTACTGGGCGGCGAGCTCGTCGACGAACTCGCGCTGCGGCGCGGACTGCGGCAGCAGCTCGATGCCGGAGTTGCGCAGGTGCAGGCCGAGCGCCGGCAGCGCGAGCGCCACGAGCACCACGACCGTCGCGAGGAGCACCCACAGCGGGTGACGCTGCACCCGGCCGGCGAGCCGCGAGAACACGCCCTCGTCCGACTGCACGTCCGCCGTGCGCGCCAGCACGCGCCGCACGCCGGGCACGCGGCCGAGCAGACCCGGTCGGGCCAGCCGGCGGCCCGAGAGGGCCAGCAGGGCGGGGACCAGGGTCAGCGCCGTCGCCACCGCGACGAGCACCACGGCGAGCGCGCCCGCGCCGATCGAGCGCAGGATGTCGGGCCGGAACACCATGAGCCCGGCGATCGAGATCGCGACGGTCAGCGCCGAGAACGCGACCGTGCGCCCCGCCGTGCCCATCGTGCGCTCCAGGGCCTCCTGCACGACGCCGTCCCCGCGCCGGCGCCGCGGCGCCGCGGGCCCGCCCGCCGCGATCAGGTGGTGCAGCTCCTCGCGGTACCGCGACACCACCAGCAGGCCGTAGTCGATCGACAGGCCGAGCCCCAGGACGGTGACCACGTTCACCACCGACGCGTCGACGTCGAGCAGGTACGTCAGGCCGAGGAGCGCACCCAGCCCGGCGCCGATCGACGCGACCGCCCCCGCCAGCGGCATCGCCGCGGCGAGGAAACCGCCGAAGACGAGCACCATGACGACCAGCGCCACGGGCAGGGCCACCGCCTCGCCCGTCGTGAGGTCCTGCTCCACCTGGTCGGTGATCGCCTCCACGATGAGCGCGTTCGACGCGACCAGGCCCGACGCGCCGCCCGCGGCCTGCGGCGCGGCCTGCGCGAGGTCGTCCGGCACCGCCTCGAGACGCTCGACGACACGCTGCGCGACCGCGTCCGACCGCTCGGCCTCGAGGTCGGTGCGCAGCGTGACGACGGTGAGGAAGCCCTCGCCGTCCTCCGCGAGCAGCGGCTGCGCCGCCTCGTCCTGCACCCCGCCGGGCAGCACGTACGGGTTGATCACGGACTCCACGCCCTCGATCCCGACGAGCTCCGCGTCGATGTCGGTCATCGCCTCGACCACCTGCGCGTCCGCAGGGTCCACCCCGGACACGAGCAGCGTGATCTCCGGCCCGCCCTCCTGGTTCTCGGCCAGGATCTCGTCCGCGCGCTCGCTGTCCGAGCCGGGGACCGTGGGCGCCCCGGTGGTCACGCGGTCGAACAGCCCACCCCCTCCCGCCCCGAGGAGCGCGAGCGCGAGACCCAGCGCGGTGAGCGCGACCCACGCGAGGACCGTGAGGCGCGGGTGGCGGGCGACATGACGACCGAGGCTCGAGAACACGAGCGTCAGCATCCCACCCGCCGTCGCGCCCTGTCAGATCGCCCACGCCCGCCGTGGGCGCCGGTGCGTAGGCTCGGCGCATGCCCACCGCGCCCACCGCCGACCTGTTCGGCGGCGACCTCTTCGGGGCCGCCGGCTCCGGCACCCACGGGACACCCCGGCCCGGTCCCGGCGCGCCGCTCGCCGTCCGGATGCGACCCGCGGCCCTCGACGAGGTCGCCGGCCAGGCGCACCTGCTCGTCCCCGGCTCGCCCCTGCGGCGTCTCATCGACGCGGGCGCGCCCGGCGACGCCGCGCGCGCCGCCCCGGGCTCGGTCATTCTCTGGGGCCCGCCCGGCACCGGCAAGACGACGCTCGCCTACCTCATCGCCACCGCGTCGGGCCGGCGGTTCGTCGAGCTCTCCGCCGTGACCGCCGGCGTCAAGGACGTGCGCACCGTCGTCGAGGACGCCCGCCGGCGCCTCGCCACCGGCGGCGAGGAGACCGTCCTGTTCATCGACGAGGTGCACCGCTTCTCCAAGTCGCAGCAGGACGCGCTCCTGCCCAGCGTCGAGAACCGGTGGGTCACCCTCGTCGCCGCGACCACCGAGAACCCCAGCTTCTCCGTCAACTCGCCGCTGCTGTCCCGCTCCCTGCTGCTGACCCTGCAACCCCTTGACGACGGCGACGTGCGCGCCCTCGTGCGCCGCGCCGTCGCCGACGAGCGCGGCCTCGGCGGCCTCGTCACGCTCACCGACGAGGCCGAGGACCACCTCGTGCGGCTCGCCGGGGGCGACGCGCGCAAGGCGCTCACCGTCCTCGAGGCCGCCGCGGGCGCCGCGCTCTCCGGCGCGGCGGGCACGACCGACGCGCCCGCCCCTGACACGACCGCCGGCGCCTCGGAGGACGACGACCCCCTGGGCCGCGCCGCGACGACCGTCGACCTCGACGCCGTCGAGCGCGCCGTCGACGTCGCCGCCGTCCGCTACGACCGCGACGGCGACCAGCACTACGACGTCGTCTCCGCGTTCATCAAGTCGATGCGCGGGTCCGACGTCGACGCCGCCCTGCACTACCTCGCCCGCATGATCGCCGCGGGGGAGGACCCGCGGTTCATCGCGCGCCGCATCGTCATCGCCGCCGCCGAGGACGTCGGCATGGCCGACCCGTCCGCCCTGCAGACCGCGGTCGCAGCAGCCCAGGCCGTGCAGCTCATCGGCATGCCCGAGGGCCGCATCGTCCTCGCCGAGGCCGTCGTCCACCTCGCCACCGCCCCGAAGTCGAACGCCGCCTACCTCGGCATCGACGCGGCGCTCGCGGACGTGCGAGCGGGGCGCGCGGGCACGGTGCCGGCGCACCTGCGCGACGCGCACTACCCGGGCGCGAAGCAGCTCGGGCACGGCACCGGCTACCGGTACGCGCACGACGCCCCCCACGCCGTCGCGCCCCAGCAGTACCTGCCGGACGCGCTCACGGGGGCGCGCTACTACACGCCGTCGGACCGCGGGTACGAGCGCCAGGTCGCCGACCGCCTGGCGCGCGTGCGCGAGATCCTCGGGCAGGCCCCGCCCCGGCGTGGTGCGGGGCCGACGGCGACGGGCGCTGACGGGGACGGGCGCTGACCGGCTCCTGCGTGCGGTAGACTGCTGCGGTTGCCTTCTCGGCGACCACCTGGGACCTCGGCCCCGACCTCGACGCTCGCACGAGCCGTCGTGGGTCCATCGGCTGGTCCCGCACCCGCATCGCCCCGGCGTCCGCCGGCGGTCGCGGGTGTGACGTCAGCACACGAACGACAGGAAGAAGACACCGCTGTGACCGCTGTCAAGCGTTCGCGCCGCCAGGTCCGCCTGAGCCGCGCCCTGGGCATCGCCCTCACCCCGAAGGCCGTCAAGCACTTCGAGAAGCGCCCCTACCCGCCCGGCGAGCACGGCCGTGCGCGCCGCCGCACCGAGTCCGACTACGCCGTGCGTCTGCGCGAGAAGCAGCGTCTGCGCGCGCAGTACATGCTTCGCGAGAAGCAGCTCGCGAGCGCGTACGAGGCCGCCCGCAAGGCCCCGGGCCTGACCGGTGAGGCGCTCGTGGAGAACCTCGAGACGCGTCTCGACGCGCTCGTGCTCCGTGCCGGCTTCGCCCGCACGATCCTCCAGGCCCGCCAGGCCGTGACGCACCGCCACATCCTCGTGGACGGCAAGATCGTCGACCGCCCGTCGTTCCGCGTGAAGCCGGGTCAGACGCTCCAGGTCAAGCCGAAGAGCCAGGCGACCACGCCGTTCCAGGTCGCGGCCGCGGGTGCGCACCGCGACGTGCTGCCGGCCGTCCCGGGCTACATCGACGTCCAGCTTGAGAAGCTCACGGCGGTGCTCGTGCGCCACCCGAAGCGCTCCGAGGTCCCCGTGACCTGCGAGGTCCAGCTCGTCGTCGAGTACTACGCTCGCTGAGTCCCGCTCCGGACGCCTCGCTCTCCGCACCGTCGGCGAGCGGGGCGTTCGTGCGTCCGGGCGAGGCCGCGTCACCCTCGCGTCCGAGGACCCCACGAGCGTCCCGTACGGGTAGTGTTTCGCGGAGCCCCGCCCGCGGCGCGACCTGCGCCGCGACCCGCGCGCCGCTCGCGGTACGGGCCAGACCGTGAACAGGCACTGGAGGAAGAATGTCCCTGGGAGATGTGGCCGGGCTCATCGCAGCCGTCGCGTTCGTGCTGCTGGTGGGCCTGCTCGCGGTGCCCCTCCTCAAGCTCGGTCGCGTGCTGGACGAGGCGCGCACCAGCATCAAGGAGGTCACCGACCACTCCGTGCCGATCCTCGACGAGGCGGCCACCACCGTGGCGACGACCAACAGCCAGCTCGTCAAGGTCGACACGATCACGACGTCGGCCGCGCAGGTGAGCGAGAACGTCTCGGCGCTCACCGGCCTGTACGCCGCGACCTTCGGCGCCCCGCTCGTCAAGGTGGCCGCGTTCACCTACGGCGTGCGCCAGGCCGTGGCGAGCGCGTTCGGCCGCGGTGGCTCCGACGGGGGAGCGCGCTGATGCGTCGCGTCCTGTGGGTCGGGGTCGGGGTCGCGATCACGGTCGTCGTGGTCACGCGGGGTCGGCGCATCCTCGCCCGCTACGCGCCCGCGTCGCTCGTGGACCGGGCGACCGAGCGGGTCGACGACCTCGGTGCGCGCACCCTGCACCTCGCGCGGGAGCTGCGCGCGGAGTTCACCACGGCGCGCGACGCGCGGGAGCGCGAGCTCATGGCGGCGCTGCTCGCCGAGGGCCAGGAGGACCCGGCCGCGGTGCGTGCACGGCGGTCCGCCGGCCGCCACACGCGCGACGCGGGTGGCGGCGACACGGACGACGTCGAGGACCTGCTCGGCTACTCCTTCTAGCCCGTTCCCCTGCCTCGCCCCTCGCGCCCCCGGCCCGGCCGGGGCCGCACACCGCCGGCGGACGGCCGGCACGACACCAGCAGAACCTCTGCGGGTCCGCGGACCCGCAGCACCACCCCCAGCCGAAGGACACCATGCGCACCGCCGAGATCCGCAAGCGTTGGCTCGACTACTTCGCCGACCGCGATCACACCGTCGTCCCCTCGGCGTCGCTCGTCTCGCCGGACCCGTCGACGCTGTTCACCATCGCCGGCATGGTCCCGTTCATCCCGTACATGACCGGTCAGCAGACGCCGCCGTGGGACCGCGCGACCAGCGTCCAGAAGTGCGTGCGCACGCTCGACATCGACGAGGTCGGCAAGACCACGCGCCACGGCACGTTCTTCCAGATGAACGGCAACTTCTCCTTCGGCGACTACTTCAAGGAAGGGGCGATCACCTACGCCTGGGACCTCATCACACGGTCGCAGGCGGAGGGCGGCTACGGGTTCGACCCCGAGTCGATCTGGGTGACCGTCTACCACGAGGACGACGAGGCGCGGCAGCTGTGGAAGCGCATCGCGGGCCTGCCCGACGAGCGCATCCAGAACCGCGGCAAGAAGGACAACTACTGGTCCACGGGCCAGCCGGGTCCGGCGGGCCCGTGCTCGGAGATCTACGTCGACCGCGGCCCGCAGTACGGCGCCGAGGGCGGCCCGGTCGTCGACGAGGACCGCTACCTCGAGATCTGGAACCTCGTGTTCATGCAGTACGCGATCGACGACGTGCGCTCCAAGGAGGAGTTCCGCGTCGTCAGCGAGCTCGCGCGCAAGAACATCGACACCGGGATGGGCCTCGAGCGCGTCGCCTACCTGCTCCAGGGCAAGGACAACCTCTACGAGATCGACGAGGTCTTCCCGGTCATCGCCGCCGCCCAGGAGCTGTCCGGCCGCACGTACGGGGCCGACCACGGCGACGACGTGCGCCTGCGCGTCGTCGCGGACCACGTGCGTTCCGCGCTCATGATCATCAGCGACGGCGTGCGTCCGTCCAACGAGGGGCGCGGGTACGTGCTGCGCCGCCTGCTGCGACGCTCGGTGCGCGCCATGCGCCTGCTCGGCGTCGAGGACGCGGCGCTGCCGGCGCTGCTGCCGGTGAGCCGCGACGCCATGGCGCCGTCCTACCCGGAGGTCGCCGCGGACTTCGAACGCATCTCCGCGGTCGCCTACGCCGAGGAGGACGCGTTCCGTCGCACCCTGACGGCCGGGACGACGATCCTCGACACCGCGGTGTCGAGGGCGAAGGCGTCGGCCGGGACGGGCGGCACGCCGCTGCTCGGCGGCGACCAGGCGTTCGCCCTGCACGACACCTACGGGTTCCCGATCGACCTCACCCTCGAGATGGCCGCCGAGCAGGGCGTGCAGGTGGACGAGAAGGCGTTCCGGTCCCTCATGGCCGAGCAGCGCCAGCGTGCCCGCGCCGACGCGCTCGCCAAGCGCTCCGGCGGCGTGGACACGGCCGCCTACACGTCGCTCGCCTCGGAGCTGTCCGCGCCCGTCGAGTTCCTCGGGTACACCGAGACGTCGGCGGCCGTGACGGTCGCCGGCCTGCTCGTCGACGGCGTCCCGGCCCCGGCCGCGACCGCCCCCGCGGACGTCGAGGTCGTCCTCGACCGCACCCCGTTCTACGCCGAGGCCGGCGGCCAGCTCGCCGACCACGGCACGATCGTGCTCGACGGCGGCGCCACCATCGAGGTCGACGACGTGCAGCGCCCGGTCAAGGGACTGTCCGTGCACCGCGGGCGCCTGGTCGAGGGCACGGCCGCGCTGGGGGACCCGGGCACGGCGACGATCGACACCGAGCGGCGCAAGGCGATCAGCCGTGCGCACTCGGCGACGCACATGATCCATAAGGCCGTCCAGGAGGCACTCGGCAAGGACGCGACCCAGGCCGGGTCGGAGAACGCCCCGAGCCGGATCCGCTTCGACTTCCGCCAGTCGTCGGCCGTCCCGGCCGGAGCGCTGTCCGAGATCGAGGAGCGCGTCAACACGCGCCTCCAGGACAACCTCGAGGTCACGGACCGGCTCATGCCGATCGCGGAGGCCCGCGCCCAGGGCGCGATGGCGCTGTTCGGCGAGAAGTACGGCGACGTGGTCCGCGTGGTCTCGATCGGCGGCGACTGGTCGCGCGAGCTCTGCGCGGGCACGCACGTGCAGCAGACCGGCCAGCTCGGCCTCGTGACGCTGCTCGGCGAGTCGTCCATCGGCTCGGGCGTGCGCCGCGTCGACGCGCTCGTCGGCGAGGGCGCGTACGGGTTCCAGGCCAAGGAGCACGCGCTCGTCGGCCAGCTGACCGGCCTGCTCAACGTGCGGACCGAGGAGCTGCCGGACCGCGTCGGCTCGCTCGTCACGCGCCTGCGCGACGCGGAGAAGGAGCTCGCGCAGCTGCGCCAGGCCCAGCTCCTCGCCGTCGCCGGGTCGCTCGCGGCCGGCGCGGAGCGCGTGGGCGACGTGCGCGTCGTCGCCCACGACGCCGGTGAGGTCGCCTCGCCCGACGACCTGCGCGCGCTCGCGCTGGACGTGCGGGGCCGGCTCGGCGAGTCGGAGGCGGCCGTCGTCGCCGTCGGCGGCGTCGCCAAGGGGCGCCCCCAGGTGGTCGTCGTGACGAACGCCACGGCGCGCGCCGCCGGTCTGCGGGCCGGCGCGCTCGCCAAGGTCGCCGCGCAGACCCTCGGTGGCGGTGGCGGCGGCAAGGACGACATGGCGCAGGGCGGCGGCACGGACGTGGCCGCGCTGCCCGCGGCGCTCCAGGGCGTGCGCGACGGCGCCGCCGCGGGGGCCGCGTGACGGTCCCGTCGGGCACGTCGCACGACGGCGGCCGGGCGCCCCTCCCACGGGGCGCGCGGCTCGCCGTCGACGTGGGCAAGGTACGCGTGGGCCTCGCGGCGAGCGACCCCGACGGTCTCGTCGCGACGCCCGTCGACACGCTCGCGCGCGACGCGACCTCCGGGGCGCCCGTGCCCGCGGACGTCGCCCGTGTCGCGGCGGAGGTCGCCGAGCGAGGAGCGGGCGTGGTGTACGTCGGGCTCCCGCGGCACCTGTCCGGTGCCGAAGGGGCGGCCGCCGAGGACGCGCGGGCGTACGCTGGGACGGTGGCGCGCGCCGTGGCACCCGTCCCCGTGCACCTCGTCGACGAGCGGATGACGACGGTGAGCGCCCACCAGGCCCTGCACGCGGCCGGGCGCAAGGGCCGCACGCACCGCAGCGTCGTGGACCAGGCGGCCGCCGTTATCATCCTGCAGACCGCCCTCGACGCCGAGCGAGGTGCCGGGACCCGTGCCGGAGAACCTGTAGACCCGACAGGAGACCACCGACCGTGACCGACCTGTTCGACCGTCCCGCCGTGCGCGGCGACGAGCCACCTTCGCGATCCTCGCGCTCCGAGCAGCGGGCGCGGCGGGCGGCGAAGAAGCGCCGGCAGCGCCGTCGCCGCCGCGCGCTCGTCGTGGTGCTCGTGTCCCTCCTCGTGGTGGGCGGGGCCGGTTACGTCATCGCCACGAACGCCACGAGCCTGTTCGGGTTCGACAACCCGCTCGAGGCCAAGGACTTCGAGGGCCCGGGCACCGAACCGGTCGACGTGACGATCGAGCCGGGGTCCACGGGGCGCGACATGGGCGCCACGCTCGTCGAGGCGGGCGTCGTGGCGAGCACGGCCGCGTTCGTCACGGCGTTCGAGGAGAACCCGAGCGCCGGGACCATCCAGCCCGGCACGCACACGCTGCTCACGGAGATGAGCGCCGAGGACGCGGTCGCGCGGCTCGTCGCGAACGACAGCCGGGTCGAGACCAAGATCACCATCCCTGAGGGCTGGACGGTCGAGCAGGTGCTCGAGCGCGCGTCGTCCGTCACGGGCATCCCGGTCGAGGAGTTCCGGACCGCGATGGAGGACACCGCGGCGACAGGCCTGCCGGCCGAGGCGAACGGGAACTACGAGGGCTGGCTGTTCCCGACGACGTACGTGCTCCAGCCGGACGAGACCACGGCGGTCGGCATCATCGGGCGCATGGTGAGCCAGACGATCATGAAGCTCGACGAGGCGGGCGTGCCCGCTGCCGACCGGGAGACGGTCCTCATCAAGGCGTCGCTCATCGAGCGCGAGGCGAAGTTCGCCCCTGACCGGCCGAAGATGGCGCAGGCCATCGAGAACCGTCTCGCGGACGGCATGCCGCTCGAGATCGACGCCGCCGTCGCGTACGGCGCGGGCAAGCCCGGCACCGAGCTCACGCGCGCCGACCTCGACGACGCGTCGAACCCGTACAACACGTACGAGAACAAGGGGCTCCCGCCCTCGCCGATCGCCAACCCGGGGAGCGAGTCGATCCAGGCCGTGATGAACCCGGAGCCCGGCGACTGGATCTTCTGGACGGCCGTCAACCTCGACACGGGCGAGACGAAGTTCGCCACGACCTACGCCGAGCACCAGCAGAACGTCCTCGAGCTGCGGGCCTGGCAGGAGGCGAACGGCGGGTGAGCGTCGCGTCCCCGCCGCGCCGTGCCGCTGTCCTCGGCCACCCGGTCGCCCACTCGTTGTCCCCCGTCCTGCACCGTGCCGCGTACGCCGCGCTCGGTCTGGACGACTGGCGGTACGAGACGATCGACACGACGGAGGAGCAGCTGCCTGCCTTCGTCGCGTCGCTCGACGCGTCGTGGGCGGGGCTGAGCCTCACGATGCCGCTCAAGCACGCCGTGATCCCGCTGCTCGACCACGTCGAGCCGCTCGCCGAGGCCGTGGGCGCGGTGAACACGCTCGTCGTCCAGCCCGTCGGGACCGGTCGCCCGACGTTCGTCGGCGCGAACACCGACGTGCACGGCCTCGTCGCGGCGCTGCGCGAAGGGCTCGCAGCCCGTGCGGCACGTGCCGAGCGGCAGGCGGAGCTGGCACCGGACATGGAGGCGTTCGCGCGCACCGGCCCGTCCTCGTCGGCGGGGTCCACGCCGGACGGCGGGGCGCCGTCCGCGTCGGCTTCTCCGCCCGCACACGGCGCTCCGGTGGGGACGGCCGTGGTGATCGGTGCCGGGGCGACGGCGGCCTCGACGCTCGCGGCGCTCGCCGAGCTGGGCTGCCCCGCGCCGACGGTCCTGGTCCGTTCGCTCGGCCGGACGGGAGGCCTGCAGCGCGCTGCGCACCGCATGGGCGTCGAGCCGCGCTTCGAGGTGCTCGACGTCGCGGCACCGCGCCTGGTCGAAGCGCTCGTCGGGGCGGACGTCGTCGTGTCGACCCTGCCGGCCCACGCCGCGGACCCGGTCGCCTCCGCGCTCGCCGGCGCCGGGGCGATGCCCGGGGGCGTCCTGCTCGACGTCGCCTACGACCCGCGCCCGAGCGCGCTGTCGCTCGCGTGGACCGCGGGCGGCGAGGGCGAGGCCGTCGGCGGGGAGCGCATGCTGCTGCACCAGGCGGTCGAGCAGGTTCGCCTCATGACGGGCCGGCCGGCACCCCTCGCGGAGATGGACGCCGCGCTCGCGACCGCGCTCGTCGGCGTCTGACCCGTTCCACGAACCGCCTCGGCGTCGTCAGACCAGCGCGTACGCGCCGAGCACCGCGTCGCCCGTCGTCGCGCCGACCGCGGCGCCGAGCACCATGAACGGCCCGAACGGCACGGCCGTCGACCGCGACGCACGACGCAGCACGAGCAGCACCACCGCCCACGCGCCGCCGAGCAGGAACGGCGCGACGGTCCCGACGACGAGCGCCGGCCAGCCGAACCACCCGAGGACGGTGCCCAGGAGCCCGGCGAGCTTGACGTCGCCGAACCCGAGGCCGGGCGGGTGGGCGAGCCGCAGCGCGGCGTAGGCGGTGAACGCGACCGTGGCGCCGGCGACGGCACGGACGAGCGCCCCGCCGTCGGCCGTGGCGAGGGCGGCGGCAGCGAGCAGGCACAGCGTCCCGGCCCAGGCGGGCAGCACGATCGCGTCCGGGAGCCGGTGCGTGCGTGCGTCGACGACGGCGAGCAGGCCCGCCGCAGCGGCGGCCAGCACGACGGCGGGTGCCGGCCACCACGAACCCGCCCACCAGCCGGTCCACCACGCGGCGACCGCGGCAGCGAGGACGGCGACCACCGCGCCCGTCCTGCCGCCGACGCGCAGCTCCGTGCGGAGGCGCACGCGCCAGGGGTCGCGGGCGAGGGCGTGCGGCAGGGTCACGCCGGGCACGCTAGCGGACCGCGGGGGCACCGCGGTCGTCGTCCACAGGGGCGCGGCGGGCGACCGGTCCGCACTGCGGGCGGCTCCCGGGCGGCGACCGGGCGCGTGGGAGGATGGCGACCATGCTGCGTTGGTTGACATCGGGTGAGTCGCACGGTCAGGCGCTCGTCGGGATCCTCGACGGACTGCCCGCGGGCGTCGAGCTCACGACGGCCGACGTGCAGGCCGCCCTCGCGCGCCGCCGCCTCGGCTACGGGCGCGGCTCGCGCCAGAAGTTCGAGCAGGACGAGCTGCGGATCCTCGGGGGTCTCCGTCACGGCGTCACGCAGGGCGGCCCGCTCGCGCTGGAGATCGCAAACTCCGAGTGGCCGAAGTGGGTCGACGTCATGTCGTCCGACCCGGTGCCTGCGGAGGCGCTGCTCAAGGACGCCGGGACGGGCGACCAGCGCGAGATCGCGCGCAACCGGCCCCTGACCCGGCCGCGTCCCGGTCACGCCGACCTCGTGGGCATGCGCAAGTACGGCTTCGACGACGCGCGGCCCGTGCTCGAGCGCGCGTCCGCGCGCGAGACGGCGACCCGGGTCGCGCTCGGCACGGCCGCCGCACGGTTCCTCGAGCAGGCGCTCGGCGTGCGCCTCGTGTCGCACGTCGTGGCGATCGGCCCCGTGGCCGTGCCCGAGGACGCGCCCGCGCCCGGCCCGGACGACGTCGCCACGCTCGACGCCGACCCGGTGCGCTGCTTCGACCCGGCGACGAGCGCGGCGATGGTCGCCGAGATCGACGACTGCCAGAAGGCGGGGGACACGCTCGGCGGGGTCGTCGAGGTGCTCGCCTACGGCGTGCCGTCCGGGATCGGCACGTACGCCCAGAGCGACCGCCGTCTCGACGCGCGGCTCGCGGCGGCGCTCATGGGCATCCAGGCGATCAAGGGCGTCGAGGTGGGCGACGGTTTCCGCACCGCCGCGCGCCGCGGCTCGGCCGCGCACGACGAGATCGAGCGGCGCGAGGACGGGCGCATCGTGCGGCGCAGCAACCGCGCCGGCGGCGTCGAGGGCGGCATGAGCAACGGTGAGGTCCTGCGCGTGCGCGCCGCCATGAAGCCGATCTCGACCGTGCCGCGCGCCCTGGCGACGGTGGACGTCGCGACGGGAGAGGCCGCGACCGCGCAGCACCAGCGTTCCGACGTGTGCGCCGTGCCGCCCGCGGCGGTGGTGGCCGAGGCGATGGTCGCGCTCGTGCTCGCCGAGCAGGCGCTCGAGAAGTTCGGCGGCGACTCCGTCGCCGAGGTGCGCCGCAACGCCGAGGCCTACCTCGCCGCCGTCCCGGAGCTGCAGCGCTGATGGGCCCCGTCGCCCCCGGCACCCGCCCGGTCGTCGTGCTGCTCGGCCCGCCCGGCAGCGGGAAGTCGACCGTCGCCCGCCACCTCGCCGACACGCTCGGGCTCGCGCAGCGCGACACCGACACCGACGTCGAGCGTGTCGCCGGGACGTCGGTGGCCGACATCTTCGTCGAGCACGGCGAGCCGCACTTCCGCGCGTTGGAGCGCGAGGCGGTGACGACGGCGCTCGCCACCCACGACGGCGTCCTCGCGCTCGGCGGCGGCGCCGTCCTCGACGAGCACTCCCAGGCCGCGATCGCGGCGTACGCCGCCGCGGGAGGCCTCGTGGTCTTCCTCGACGTGAGCCTCGCGCACGCCGCACCGCGGGTCGGCTTCAACCAGTCGCGCCCCCTGCTGCTCGGCAACCCCCGCGCGCGCTGGGCCGCGCTCATGGAGGAGCGACGCCCGGTCTACGAGCGTCTCGCGACGCTGCGCGTCGACACCGACGGGCGCACGCCCGCGCAGGTGGCCGCCGAGATCGCCGCGCACCTCGAGACCGCCGCGCACCTCGAGACCGCAGCGCACCCCGGCACCGCAACGCCCATCACCACCCCGGAGGACCCCGCGTGACCCACGAGCCCGTCGACCCCGTGGCCCCCGGCCAGGAAGCGCAGGAGCCCGCCGCCACGCGTGTGCGCGTCGCGGGCGAGCAGCCGTACGACGTCGTCGTCGGCCGGCACCTGCTCGGCGAGCTCCCCGCGATGCTCGGCGAGCGGGTGCGGCGCGTGCTCGTCGTGCACCCGGCGGCGCTGGCCGCGACGGCCGAGGTGGTCCACGAGGACCTCAAGGCGTCCGGGTACGACGCGTACGTCGCGGAGGTCCCTGACGCCGAGGAGGCGAAGACGGCGCAGGTCGCCGCGTTCCTGTGGGGCGTGCTGGGCCAGGCCGACTTCACACGCTCGGACGCGGTCGTCACGGTCGGCGGGGGCGCGACGACGGACCTCGGGGGGTTCGTCGCCGCGACGTGGCTGCGCGGCGTGCGGGTCGTGCACGTCCCGACGACGCTGCTCGCGATGGTGGACGCGGCGGTCGGCGGCAAGACGGGCATCAACACGGCGGAGGGCAAGAACCTCGTCGGCGCGTTCCACCCGCCGGCGGGCGTCCTGTGCGACCTGGCCGCGCTCGAGTCGCTCGGGCGCTGGGACTTCGTCGCCGGCCTGGCGGAGGTCGTCAAGACGGGGTTCATCGCCGACGAGCGCATCCTCGAGCTCGTGGAGGAGCACGCCGACGCGCTGCGGGAGTGGGGCGTGCGCCCCACGACGCCGCAGACGTGGGCCGTGGTCGCGGAGCTCGTCGAGCGGTCGGTCGCCGTCAAGGCGCGCGTCGTGGGGGAGGACCTCACGGAGGCCGGGCTGCGCGAGATCCTCAACTACGGGCACACGCTCGGGCACGCGGTCGAGCTCACGGAGCGGTACCAGTGGCGGCACGGCGCCGCGGTGTCCGTCGGCATGGTGTTCGCGGCCGAGCTCGCGCGCCTCGCCGGCAAGCTCGACGACGACGTCGTCGAGCGTCACCGCTCCATCCTCGGCTCCCTCGGCCTGCCGTTGACGTACCGCGGCGACCGCTGGGAGCGCCTGCTGTCCGCGATGCGGCGCGACAAGAAGGCGCGCGGCGACCTGCTGCGCTTCGTCGTGCTCGACGGTGTGGGCCGCCCGACGCGTCTCGAGGGCCCGGACCCGACGCTCCTCGCCGCCGCCTACGCCGAGATCAGCGCCGAGGCGCCGACCGGCGGCCCGATCGCCCTCTGACGGACCCTCGCCGGTACGGGGCCGGGCCTCACGCCGCGGCGCCTGGCCACAGCCCGCGCCGCGTCAGCACCTCGCGCAGCACGTCGGCACGGTCGGTCACGATGCCGTCGACGCCGAGGTCGAGCAGCCGCTCCATGTCGGCCGGGTCGTTCACGGTCCACACGTGGACCTGCCGGCCGGCCGCGTGCACCGCCTCGACGAACCGGGCCTCGACGACGGTCACGCGTCCCGACCGCTCCGGCACCTGGACGCAGTCCACCGCGCGCAGCGCCGTGCGCACGGCCCGTGTCCGGGCGGCGCCCGCGCGTGCCCCGAGGAGCGCCGCAGCGACCTCCGGCCGGCCGGCCGACGTCGCCACGGGGCGGGACAGCCGGGCGAGGGTCGCGCGCCGGCGACGCACCGAGAACGACGTGACGCACACCCGGTCGTGCGCCGCGGTCCGCTCGATCGCGGCCGCGACCGGTCCGGCGGCGGCCGCGGCCTTGACGTCGACGTTGACGCGCAGGTCGGGCCACGTGCCCAGCACGTCCTCCAGCGCGGGCACCGGCTCGACGCCCCCGATGCGCGCACCGCGCACACCGCGCCACGGCAGGTCCCCGATCTCGCCGGCGCCGTCGGTGGTGCGGTCCAGCGTCGCGTCGTGCAGCGCCACCGCGACGCCGTCCGCCGTCGCGTGGGCGTCCGTCTCCACGTACCGGTAACCGAGGTCGACCGCCGCGCCGAACGCGGCGAGGGAGTTCTCCAGCCCGTCGAGCGAGAACCCGCGGTGGGCGAGCGCCACGAACGGCGCGTCGAGGAACGGGCGGCGCGAGGCGGCGACGGGGCGCGTCGTGGTGGTCACACCCCCAGGGTGCCTCGGGACCGCGTCCCTGTCGCGGCGTCCAGAGCCGGCAGGCGCACGAGCAGCAGCAGGGCGAGACCGACCGCCAGGACCGCGACGATCCCCAGCACCCCCCACGCCTGCGAGCCCGAGACCGCCACGGCCGTCGAGAAGGCAAACGGGGCGAGGAAGCTCGCCGCACGGCCCGTCGTCGCGTAGAGGCCGAACGTCTCGGCCTCGTGCCCCGGCTCCGTCAGGCGGGCGAGAAGCGCTCGGCTCGCCGACTGCGCCGGGCCGACGAACGCCGTGAGCATGAGCCCGAACACCCAGAAGGCGTCCTGGCCGCCGTCGCGCAGCACGAACACCGCCACCCCCGCGACCAGCAGCCCCACGAGGGACCCGACCACGACGCGACGCGGACCGACCCGGTCGTCGAGCCAGCCGGCCACGACCGTCGAGACCCCCGCGACGACGTTCGCGGCGATGGCGAACACGATCACCTCGCTCGAGGAGAAGCCGAACGTCCCGACCGCCACCACCGCCCCGAACGTGAACACCCCCGCCAGCCCGTCCCGGTACACCGCGCTCGCGAGCAGGAACCACAGCGTCGCGCGCCGCTCGCGCCACAGCCGCGCCACGTCGCGCCCCAGGCGGCGATAGGCGCCCGCGACGCTCGTCCCCGCGCCCGCCGGACGGACCGGGTCGGGCACCGCGACCAGCACCGGCACCGCGAACACCGCGAACCACACCGCCGCCAGCAGCACGCTCACGCGCACGTCCATGCCGTCCGCCGACGTCACGCCGAACCACCCCACGTCCGGCTGGATGAACCCCACGAACAGCACCAGCAGCAGCACGATCCCGCCCACGTACCCGGCGCCCCAGCCGATCCCGCTCACCCGACCCACCGTGGCCGGCGTCGACACGTCGAGCAGCATCGCGTTGTACGCGACCCCGGACAGCTCGAAGAACACCGTCCCGACCGCCAGCAGCACGACCCCCAGCACCACGCCCGACGCGAGCGACCCCGGCTCCGGGCGCACGAAGAACATCGCCGCCGTCGCCGCGACCACCGCCGCCGTCGTGGTCCCCAGCCACAGGCGCCGCCGCCCCGACGCGTCCGCGAGCGCCCCCAGTGCCGGGGCGAGCAGCGCGACCACGACGCCCGCCGCCGTCATGCCCCACCCGAGCCAGGTCGTGTGCCGGGCCACCACCGCGTCGACGTCCGCCGTGCCCGTCTCGACGAACGCGGTTCCCGTGATCCACGTCGTGAACACGAACGTCGTCACGACCGCGTTGAAGGACGCCGAGCCCCAGTCCCACAGCGCCCACGCGGCGACCGCGCGCCGGCGCGGGACCTTCCGGCCCGCCGGGGGCACGACGTCGGGCGGAGTGCCTGCGCCCGCTGGCGCACCGCCGGCGGCGCGAGGCGCGGTCTCGGACGGGGGAGTGGTGTGCGTCACGCGGCGAAGAGTACGCGGGTCACGGGCACGGCGCGTCGCCGCCACGTGGCCGCCCGGTGGACGGCAGCCGAACGGCGGACGACACGGGCCCCGACCCCGCGCCGCCGCTAGGGTCGGGCGTCATGGAACGCGTGCTCGTCCTCAACGGACCCAACCTCGGCCGGCTCGGCGTGCGCGAGCCGGAGATCTACGGCGCGGCGACCCTCGACGACCTGAGGTCCGCCGCGACGGGCTGGGGGGACGAGCTGTCCCTCGCCGTCGACGTCCGCCAGACCGACGACGAGGCCGAGCTGCTGTCGTGGCTCCACGAGGCCGTCGACGCCCGCGCGCACGTCGTGCTCAACCCCGCCGCCTTCACGCACTACTCGTACGCCGTGCGCGACGCCGCCGCCCAGGTCACGACGTCGGGCCTCCTGCTCGTCGAGGTGCACCTGAGCAACCCCGCCGCCCGCGAGGCGTTCCGCAGCCACTCCGTCGTCGGCGCCGTCGCGACCGGCACCGTCGCCGGGTTCGGCTTCGACTCCTACCGCCTGGCGCTCCAGGCGCTCGCGGCCCGCCTGCGTACGGATGCGTCCGAGGAAGACTGACAGGCTTGATCCGATTCGATCAAGGCCGCACCCTTGATGGTGGCAGATCAAGGCTCTAGGCTTGGTCGCATGTTCGTCCTCACCGTCGACCAGCGCGGCAGCACCGGGCAGCCCGACCGCGTCCCCGCCCTCCTGCGCCACCTCGACGACTTCCTCGCCGGACGCCCCGGCGTCGTCGTCGGCTTCGACCGCACGGTCGGCGACGAGGTCCAGGGCGTGCTCGACGACCCCGGCACCGTCGTCGACGTCGTCCTCGACCTCCTGCGCGACGGCGGCTGGAGCGTCGGCCTCGGCACCGGGACCGTCGACGAACCCCTGCCGGCCGTCTCCCGCGAAGCCTCCGGGGAGGCGTTCGTCCACGCCCGCGACGCGGTCGAGCAGGCCAAGTCGCGCACCGCGACCGCACCCGTCGCCGTGCGCGGCGGGACCCGGGCCGACGAGGTCGAGGCCCTCCTGCGCCTGCTCGCCGCCGTCGCCGCACGCCGCACGGACCCCGGCTGGGAGGCGATCGACGCGCTCGCGCATGTCGGTGGCACCCAGAAGGATGTGGCCCACCGCCTCGGCGTGACCGAGCAGGCGGTGAGCCAGAGGCTGCGCTCCGCGCTCTGGCCCGAGGAGACGGCGGTGCGGCCCGTCGTCGTGAGGCTGCTGGGGGAGACCGACGCATGACCATCGACCCGGTGACGGCGGTGCTGACGCTCGCGGTGTGGCTGGTCGCCCTCGTGCTCAGCGTGCTCGTGGGAGCGCCTGTGACGCAGGGCGTGCTGCGCGCCGCGGCGCGTCCCGGACGCCCGGGTCGGCGCCGCGTCGCCGACCCGGCGTCGGTGCCGGTCCCGCCGCCGCCCAGCACGGGGACGATCGGGACCGAGGCGGTGCGGGCGCTGCGCGGCGGGACGTGGATCGGCTTCCTCGAGCGCTTCGCCATCACCGGGTGCCTGCTGGCCGGGTACCCGTCGGGCATCGCGTTCGTCGTCGCGATCAAGGGGCTCGGTCGCTACCCCGAGCTGCGCGAGCACCCCGTGGCGTCGGAGCGGTTCGTGGTCGGCACGCTCGCCTCGATGTCGTGGGCGGCGACCGTCGGGGTGGTGGCCGACGCCGTGCTCGGCGCGCTCCGGTAGACTCGACGAGGCCCGTTCGCCGGTCGACCGACCTCGACCGAGGGGTTCGGGCGGCCGGGCGCGCGGACGCCCCCGACGACCCTGCGACAGGAAGACCACCGTGGCGACGACCAACGACATCAAGAACGGCACCGTGCTCCGGATCGACGGCCAGCTGTGGAGCGTCATCGAGTTCCAGCACGTCAAGCCCGGCAAGGGTGGCGCGTTCGTCCGCACGAAGATCAAGAACGTCCTCACCGGCAAGACGGTCGACAAGACGTTCAACGCGGGCATCAAGATCGAGACGGCCAACGTGGACCGTCGCGACTACCAGTACCTGTACATGGACGGCGCGGACTACGTGTTCATGGACACGTCCACGTACGACCAGATCACCATCACGCCCGAGGTCGTCGGCGACGCGAAGGACTACCTGCTCGAGAGCCAGAACGTGCTCGTCGCCTCGAACGACGGTCAGCCGCTGTACGTCGAGCTCCCGGCCTCCGTGGTCCTCGAGATCACCTACACCGAGCCGGGCCTGCAGGGCGACCGGTCGACCGGCGGCACCAAGCCCGCCACGCTCGAGACCGGCGCGCAGATCCAGGTCCCGCTGTTCCTCGAGCAGGGCACCAAGGTCAAGGTCGACACCCGTGACGGGTCGTACCTCGGCCGCGTCAACGACTGACGGGCCGGGCACAGCGCACATGGCCGCACGCACCAAGGCGCGCAAGCGCGCGCTCGACGTCCTCTTCGAGGCCGAGCAGCGCCGGGTGGACCCGGCGACGCTCCTCGCCGAGCGCGTCACCGACCCCGGTGTCGCCCAGACGGCGGTGCCGCAGTACGCGGTCGACATCGTCGAGGGCGTCCTCGCGCACCGGGACCGCATCGACGAGCTGCTGGAGACGTACTCGCACGGCTGGACGCTCGACCGCATGCCCGCCGTCGACCGGGCGCTGCTGCGCATCGGCGGCTGGGAGATCCTCTTCAACGACGACGTCCCGGACGTCGTCGCGGTGGACGAGGCGGTCGACCTGGCCCGCTCGCTGTCGACGGACGACTCCCCGTCGTTCGTCAACGGGCTCCTGGCCCGCATCGTCGAGATGAAGCCGACGATCACTGCCTGAGATCACTGCCTGAGGTCGCTGCCCGGTTCCACGGCACGACCTCCGCCCGGGCCCCGGCCCGGCGCACGCACGGGACGTCCGACGCGGCGTCGGTCCGCTGTGACCGGCGCCGCGTCCCACGTCCCGGACGCGACGGCGGAGCGCGCCCGGGCGCCCGGTAGGGTGGGCACGTCAGACATCCTTTAAGGCCCGTCCTGTGAGGCGGGGAAGGAGGTCGCCGGACATGAGCTCTGGCCCTGCCGTACCCACACCTTCGTCGACCCCCGCGTCGGCGCCCTCCGGCCCGTCGGCCGGCACCGTCGTCATGACGGCCGCGGACATCTCCCGCGCACTGACCCGCATCGCCCACGAGATCGTGGAGCGCAACAAGGGCACCGACGACCTCGTCCTGCTCGGCATCCCGACGCGCGGCGTCCCGCTCGCCGACCGCCTCGCCGAGCGCCTCGCGGCGATCGAGGACGACGGCGCGGCGACCGCGCCCGACCGTCCGACGATCGTCGGTGAGCTCGACGTGACGATGTACCGCGACGACCTGCACCGCCACCCCACGCGCACCATCGGCGCGACGCGCCTGCCGGCGTCGGGCATCGACGGGAAGGTGGTCGTCCTCGTCGACGACGTCCTGTACTCGGGGCGCACCATCCGCGCCGCGCTCGACGCGATCAGCGACCTCGGGCGCCCGCGTGCCGTGCAGCTCGCCGCGCTCGTCGACCGGGGGCACCGCGAGCTGCCGATCCGCCCCGACTTCGTGGGCAAGAACCTGCCCACCTCGACGAGCGAGCGCGTGAGCGTGCGCCTCGCCGAGGTCGACGGCGAGGACCCCGCCGGGGCGGGCGACGCCGTCGTCATCCACGCGGCGCCCGCCGGGCGTGAGGCGGGGGAGGGGCGCGCATGAGGCACCTGCTCTCCACCCAGGAGCTGGCGCGCGAGGACGCGGTGCGCGTCCTCGACGCCGCGGCGCAGATGGCGGCGACGCAGTCGCGCGAGATCAAGAAGCTGCCGACGCTGCGCGGGCGGACCGTGGTCAACCTGTTCTACGAGGACTCCACGCGCACGCGCATCTCGTTCGAGACGGCCGCGAAGCGCCTGTCCGCGGACGTCATCAACTTCTCCGCCAAGGGCTCGAGCGTGTCCAAGGGCGAGTCGCTCAAGGACACCGCGCTCACGCTGCGCGCCATGGGCGCGGACGCCGTCGTGGTCCGCCACCAGGCGTCCGGCGCGCCGCACCTGCTCGCGCACGCGGGCTGGCTCGACGCCGCCGTGGTGAACGCGGGCGACGGGATGCACCAGCACCCCACGCAGGCGCTGCTCGACGCGTACACGCTGCGCCGGCACCTGTCCGGCACGGGGCTCGCCGCGCCGGGGGCGTCCGGGCCCGACGACGCGGCGGCGCTCGGCGCCGACCTCGCGGGCCGCCACGTCGCGATCGTCGGCGACGTGCTGCACTCGCGCGTCGCGCGGTCGAACGTGCACCTGCTGCACACGCTCGGGGCTGACGTGACGCTCGTCGCGCCGCCGACCCTCATGCCGGTCGGCGTCGAGACCTGGCCCTGCGCCGTCTCGTACGACCTCGACGCGACCCTCGCGGGCCACGGGCCGCACGGGACGACGGACGCCGTGATGATGCTGCGCGTGCAGCGCGAGCGCATGAGCGGCGCCGGTGCGGGCGGCGGGGCGTTCTTCCCCAACCCGCTCGAGTACTCCCGCAAGTACGGGCTGGACGCCCGGCGCCTGGACCTCCTCGACCCGCACGCCGTCGTCCTGCACCCCGGCCCGATGAACCGCGGCCTGGAGATCTCCGCGCAGGCCGCCGACTCCCCGCGCGCGGTCATCGTCGAGCAGGTCGCGAACGGGGTCGCCGTGCGCATGGCCGTGCTCTACCTCCTCCTCGCGGGGTCCGACGAGCCGGAGCCTGCCGCCCCGCCGCACGCCGCCCGTGCGGCCGCGAGCACCCCCTCCACCTCCAGCGAAAGGGTCGTCACCCCGTGAGCAGCGCTTCGACCACCACGTACGTCCTGCGCGGGGCGCGGCCCCTCGACGGCGAACCGGTCGACCTCGTCCTCGCGGACGGTGTCGTCGCCGAGCTGGCCCCCGTGGGCACGGCGCACGTCGAGGACGACGCCGTCGTCGTCGACGCCACCGGTCTCGTCGCGCTGCCCGGTCTCGTCGACCTGCACACGCACCTGCGCGAGCCGGGGCGCGAGGATGCCGAGACCGTCGAGTCGGGCACGCGAGCGGCCGCCGTCGGCGGCTTCACGGCCGTGCACGCCATGGCGAACACGACGCCCGTCGCGGACACCGCGGGTGTCGTCGAGCAGGTGTGGCGCCTCGGGCGCGACGCGGGCTGGGCCGACGTGCACCCCGTCGGTGCGGTCTCCGTCGGCCTGGCCGGCGAGCAGCTCGCAGAGCTCGGCGCGATGGCCGACTCCGCCGCCCGCGTGCGGGTGTTCTCCGACGACGGCAAGTGCGTCGCCGACCCGATCCTCATGCGCCGCGCGCTGGAGTACGTCAAGGCGTTCGACGGCGTCGTCGCCCAGCACGCGCAGGAGCCGCGCCTGACCGAGGGCGCGCAGATGAACGAGGGCATCGTGTCCGCGGAGCTCGGCCTCGCGGGCTGGCCCGCCGTCGCCGAGGAGGCGATCATCGCGCGCGACGTGCTCCTCGCCGAGCACGTCGGCTCGCGCCTGCACGTGTGCCACCTGTCCACGGCGGGCTCCGTCGAGATCGTGCGGTGGGCCAAGGGCCGCGGGATCGACGTCACGGCCGAGGTCACGCCCCACCACCTCGTGCTCACGGACGATCTCGCGCGCGGCTACGACCCGACGTTCAAGGTCAACCCGCCGCTGCGCACCGCCGCCGACGTCGAGGCCGTGCGCGCCGGGCTCGCCGACGGGACCATCGACATCGTCGCGACCGACCACGCCCCGCACCCCGTCGAGGACAAGGACTGCGAGTGGGCGGCGGCCGCGTTCGGCATGACCGGCCTCGAGACCGCGCTGAGCGTCGTGCAGGAGACCATGGTCGACTCGGGGCGCATGACGTGGACGGACGTCGCGCGCGTGCTCTCGGCGAACCCGGCCCGCATCGGGCGCATCGACACCGGGCCGACGGCGCAGGGACGCCCGCTGGCGGTCGGCGAGCCGGCGAACGTCACGCTCGTCGACCCGGCCGCGCGCCGCGTCGTGGACGGGTCGGCGCAGGCGACCGCGAGCACGAACACCCCGTTCCGGGGCCGCGAGCTGCCCGGCCGCGTCGTCGCGACGTTCCTGCGAGGACGCCCGACGGTGCTCGACGGTGCCCCCGTCGCCCGGCAGGAGGTCGGTGCGTGAACCTGCCCCAGCCCGTCGCGGTCGGCATCTGGGTCGTCCTCGGCGTCGTCCTGCTCGTGCTCGTCCTGACCGGGCGCCGACGCCTGGCGCAGCGCGCCCACGGAGTCGTGCCCACCCCGCCGGCCTCGCCGGTGGCCGACGCGCGCGGCGCCGTCGTCCTCGGTCCGCTCGACGCCCTCTACGTCTCCAGCACGCTCGCGGGGGACTGGCTCGCCCGCGTCGGGGCGCACGGTCTCGGCGACCGCTCGCGCGCGGTGGTCACGGTGCACGACGGCGGCCTGCACGTCGGCCGCAGCGGCGCGCCGGACCTGTGGGTCCCGGCGGCCGCCGTGCACGGCGCCGCCCTCACGCCCGGGATGGCCGGGAAGTTCGTCGGCAAGGAGGCCATCGTCGTCGTCACGTGGGAGGTCCCGGCCGCTCCCGTGACGGCCGACGACGTGCCCGCCGGCTCCGCGACCACCGGTGCACCTCCTGAGCCGGTGCGCCTCGACACCGGACTCATGCCGCGCCACGACCACGACGTGGCTCGCCTCCTCGAGGCGGTCCGCGCCCTCGCGGAGCGACGAACCCCGGCGCCCGACGGCGCCACCGACGCTCCCGCAGACCCGGGCGGCCGGCCCTCGCACGACCCCGGCCCGGACGCCGCCCCGAACGACAAGGAAGCCCAGTGACCACCACCTCGACCACCCTCACGGCCGACCGGGCCCTGCTCGTCCTCGAGGACGGCACCGTGCAGGACGGCCGCGCCTACGGCGCACGCGGCACGACCGTCGGCGAGATCGTCTTCAACACCGGCATGACCGGCTACCAGGAGACGCTCACCGACCCCTCGTACCACCGCCAGGTCGTCGTCATGACCGCGCCGCACATCGGCAACACCGGCGTCAACGACGAGGACGCCGAGTCGCGGCAGATCTGGGTCGCGGGCTTTGTCGTGCGCGACCCCGCGCGCCGCCCGTCGAGCTGGAGGTCGCGCCGCTCGCTCGACGACGAGCTCGCCGAGCAGGGCGTCGTGGGGATCAGCGACGTCGACACCCGTGCCCTGACGCGCCACCTGCGCGAGCTCGGCGTGATGCGGGGCGGCATCTTCTCCGGTGACGCGCTGCTGCGCGACGGCCGTCCCCGCACCGTCGAGGACCTCGTCGCCGAGGTGAAGGACGCCCCCGCGATGTCCGGCGCCGACCTCGCGCGCGAGGTGAGCACGGGCGAGGCGTACGTCGTCGAGCCGGTCGACGGCTCGACGCCCGACGGCGCCCCGGTGGCGACGGTCGTCGCGGTCGACCTCGGCATCAAGTCCATGACGCCGCAGCGCCTCGCCGAGCGTGGCGTGCGCGTGCACGTCGTGCCCGCGACCACGACCGCGGAGGAGATCGACGCGCTCGCCCCGGACGGCGTGTTCTTCTCCAACGGACCCGGTGACCCGGCGGCCGCGACGCACGAGGTCGAGCTGCTGCGCGGCGTCCTCGACCGGCGCACCCCGTTCTTCGGCATCTGCTTCGGCAACCAGATCCTCGGGCGCGCGCTCGGGTACGGCACGTACAAGCTCGCGTACGGGCACCGCGGCATCAACCAGCCGGTCATGGACCGCCGCACCGGCAAGGTCGAGGTCACCGCGCACAACCACGGGTTCGCCGTCGACGCGCCGGTCGACGCCGAGTCCACGGCGCCGCACGACGGCGGCCGCTACGGACGCGTGGTCGTGTCGCACGTCGGGCTCAACGACCAGGTGGTCGAGGGTCTCGAGTGCCTCGACCTGCCCGCCTTCTCCGTCCAGTACCACCCCGAGGCCGCGGCCGGTCCCCACGACGCCGCGTACCTGTTCGACCGCTTCGTCGAGCTGATGACCTCGCGCGCCCAGCAGACCACCAAGGAGAACTGACCCGTGCCTCGCAGAACCGACATCTCCAGCGTCCTGGTCATCGGCTCGGGCCCCATCGTCATCGGCCAGGCGTGCGAGTTCGACTACTCGGGCACGCAGGCCTGCCGCGTGCTCAAGGAGGAGGGCCTGCGGGTCGTCCTCGTGAACTCGAACCCCGCGACGATCATGACCGACCCGGAGTTCGCCGACGCCACCTACGTCGAGCCGATCACCACCGAGGTGCTCACCTCGATCATCGCCAAGGAGCGCCCCGACGCGCTCCTGCCGACGCTCGGCGGGCAGACCGCGCTCAACGCCGCCATCGCCCTCGACGAGGCCGGCGTGCTCGAGCAGTACGGCGTCGAGCTCATCGGCGCGAACATCCCCGCGATCCAGAAGGGCGAGGACCGCGAGCAGTTCAAGCAGGTCGTCGAGCTGTGCGGCGGGGAGTCCGCCCGCTCCCAGATCGTGCACACCGTCGAGGAGGCCGTCGCGGCCGCCGACGTCCTCGGCTATCCCATGGTCGTGCGCCCGTCGTACACGATGGGCGGGCTCGGGTCCGGTTTCGCGTGGGACGAGGCGCAGCTGCGCCAGATCGTGGGCCAGGGCCTGCACTACTCCCCGGTGACGGAGGTGCTCCTCGAGGAGTCGATCCTCGGCTGGAAGGAGTACGAGCTCGAGCTCATGCGCGACAAGCACGACAACGTCGTCGTCGTGTGCTCGATCGAGAACGTGGACCCGGTCGGCGTGCACACGGGCGACTCCATCACGGTCGCGCCGGCGCTGACCCTCACGGACCGCGAGTACCAGAGCCTGCGCGACATCGGCATCGCGGTCATCCGCGAGGTCGGCGTCGACACCGGCGGCTGCAACATCCAGTTCGCGGTCGACCCCGAGACGGGCCGGATCATCGTCATCGAGATGAACCCGCGCGTGTCGCGGTCCTCGGCGCTGGCGTCGAAGGCGACGGGTTTCCCGATCGCGAAGATCGCGGCGAAGCTCGCCGTCGGGTACACGCTCGACGAGATCCCGAACGACATCACGCAGGTCACGCCGGCGTCCTTCGAGCCGACCCTCGACTACGTCGTGGTCAAGGTGCCGCGGTTCGCGTTCGAGAAGTTCCCGGCCGCGGACCCGACGCTGACCACCACGATGAAGTCCGTCGGGGAGGCCATGGCGCTCGGGCGGAACTTCACCGAGGCGCTCGGCAAGGCGCTGCGCTCGATCGACAAGGGCGGCTCGACGTTCCACTGGGACGGCGAGCCCGTGTCCGGTGACGAGCTGGCGGAGCTCCTCGAGCGGATCGCGCAGCCGACGGAGAACCGCATCATCGGCGTGCAGCAGGCGCTGCGCGCGGGCGCGAGCGTCGAGCAGGTGTTCGACGCCACGAAGATCGACCCGTGGTTCCTCGACCAGATCCAGCTCGTCAACGAGGTGGCCCAGGCGGTGGCGTCCGCCGACGCGCTGACCGAGGACGTGCTGCGCGAGGCGAAGAAGCACGGCCTCTCCGACGTCCAGGTCGCGCGTCTGCGCGGCATGGGACCGGCGGGCGAGGCGACGGTGCGGGAGGTGCGCCGCGCGCTCGGTGTGCGCCCGGTCTACAAGACGGTGGACACGTGCGCGGCCGAGTTCGCCGCGCGCACGCCCTACCACTACTCGTCCTACGACCGCGAGACCGAGGTCGCGCCGCGCGAGCGCGAGGCCGTGATCATCCTCGGCTCCGGCCCCAACCGCATCGGGCAGGGCATCGAGTTCGACTACTCGTGCGTGCACGCGGCGCTCACGCTGCGCGAACGCTTCGAGACGGTCATGGTCAACTGCAACCCCGAGACGGTCTCGACGGACTACGACACCTCCGACCGCCTGTACTTCGAGCCGCTGACGTTCGAGGACGTCCTCGAGGTGTACGAGGCGGAGCTCGCCGCAGGCCCCGTCAAGGGCATCATCGTCCAGCTCGGCGGGCAGACGCCGCTGTCGCTCGCGCAGCGGCTCGCGGACGCGGGCCTGCCGGTCCTCGGCACGAGCCCGGAGGCGATCGACGCCGCGGAGGACCGGGGCGAGTTCGGCCGCGTGCTGACGGAGGCGGGCCTGCCCGCCCCGGCGTTCGGCACGGCACGCTCGCTCGACGAGGCGCGCGACGTCGCCGCGGGCATCGGCTACCCGGTGCTCGTGCGGCCGTCGTACGTGCTCGGCGGGCGCGGCATGGAGATCGTCTACTCGTCCGAGCAGCTCACGGAGTACGTCGAGCGGGCCCTCGCGGCCGCGGCGGCGGACGAGCGCACCTCGGGCGGTCTGCTGCCCGCGCCGCTGCTGATCGACCGCTTCCTCGACGACGCGATGGAGATCGACGTCGACGCCCTCTACGACGGCAGCGAGCTGTTCCTCGGCGGCGTCATGGAGCACATCGAGGAGGCCGGGATCCACTCGGGCGACTCGGCGTGCGTGCTGCCGCCCGTGTCCCTGTCGGAGGCCGAGATCGAGCGCATCCGCTCCTCGACCGAGGCCATCGCGGCCGGCGTGGGCGTGCGCGGCCTGCTCAACGTGCAGTACGCCCTGGTCTCCGACGTGCTGTACGTGCTCGAGGCCAACCCGCGCGCGTCGCGGACCGTGCCGTTCGTGTCCAAGGCGACGGGCACGTCGCTCGCCAAGGCGGCCGCCCGCGTCATGGCGGGGGAGTCGATCGCCGAGCTCCGCGCCGAGGGCGTCCTGCCCGCGGAGGGCGACGGCGGGAACCTCCCGCTGGACGCGCCGATCGCGGTCAAGGAGGCGGTCCTGCCGTTCAAGCGGTTCCGCACGGCCGACGGCACCGTGGTCGACACGGTCCTCGGGCCGGAGATGCGGTCCACGGGCGAGGTCATGGGCTTCGACCGGGACTTCCCGCTCGCGTTCGCGAAGTCCCAGGCCGCCGCCTTCGGCGGGCTGCCGACGTCGGGCCGCGTGTTCGTGTCGGTGGCGGACCGCGACAAGCGGTCGATCGTGTTCCCGGTCAAGCGCCTCGCGGAGCTGGGCTTCGAGATCCTCGCGACGGCGGGCACGTCGAGCGTGCTGCGCCGCAACGGGATCGCGTCCACGGTCGTGCGCAAGTTCTCCTCGGGCCGCGGGCCCCAGGGCGAGCCGACGATCGTCGACCTCATCACCGCCGGCGAGGTGGACCTGGTGATCAACACCCCGTCCGGCCAGGGTGCACGGGCGGACGGCTACGAGATCCGAGCGGCGACCACGGCGGCCGACAAGCCGATCGCGACGACGGTGGACCAGCTCGCGGCCGCCGTCCAGGGCATCGAGGCGGTCCTGTCCGGGCCGTTCGAGGTGGCGAGCCTCCAGGAGCACATGGCCGGCACGGGGCTGGCCGCGTCGGCCCGGCGTCCCAGCGCGGCGGCGGACCCGGCGAAGGTCGGCGCGTGAGCGCGGCGTTCGGCGCGCGGCTCGCCGCCGCGGTCGACGACCACGGCCCGCTGTGCGTGGGCGTCGACCCGCACCCGGGCCTGCTGGAGGCCTGGGGGCTGCCCGACGACGCGTCGGGCCTGCGCGACTTCGGCCTGCGGGTCGTGGACGCGGTCGGCGGCCGCGTCGCGGCCGTGAAGCCGCAGTCGGCCTTCTTCGAGCGCCACGGGTCGCGCGGTGTCGCGGCGCTGGAGGACGTCGTGGCGGCGGCCCGCGCTGCCGGGACGCTCGTCGTCATGGACGCCAAGCGCGGCGACATCGGCTCGACGATGGGCGCGTACGCGGACGCGTACCTGCGCGACGGCTCTCCGCTGGCGGCGGACGCGCTCACCGTCTCGCCCTTCCTCGGCGTCGGGTCGCTCGCCCCGGCGGTCGAGGCCGCCCTGGGGTCGGGCCGGGGGCTGTTCGTCCTGTGCCTGACGTCCAACCCGGAGGGCGCGACGGTGCAGCACGCACGGCGCGGCGCCGGCGCGGACGTGGAGACCGTCGCGGCCCACGTGGCCCGCGAGGCGGCGCGCCTCAACGCTCCCGCGGTCGCTGCCGGGGACGCGATGGGTTCGGTCGGCCTCGTGGTCGGCGCGACCACCGGTGACGCGGCGGCGCGGACGGGGACGGATCTCGAGGCGGTCGCCGGCCCGTTGCTCGCGCCCGGGGTGGGCGCCCAGGGCGCCGGCCCGGCCGAGCTCGCCGCGGTGTTCGGCGCGGCGCGACGCCAGGTGCTCGCGTCGAGCTCGCGCGGGGTGCTGCGGGCGGGCCCGGACGCGGCGGCGCTGCGCGCCGCCGCGCGCTCCGCGGCCGACGAGGCCCACGCCGCGCTGCGCGGCTGACGCGGACCCCCGCCGGCGACGCGCGGACGCCCTGTCGTTGCCTGCGACCCGGGGTGTCGCTACGTTCGTGGGGTCGGCAGTGCACGTCGGTGCAGGTCGTCCGGGTCGTCGGACGGTGCAGCACGGTGTTCCGAGGCCGGCGGTGAGGTCCATCCGCCTGACGACGATGAGGTGACTCGCGTGGCACTTCCACCCCTGACCCCCGAACAGCGCGCTGCGGCGCTCGAGAAGGCGGCGGAGGCCCGCCGGGTCCGCGCCGAGGTCAAGAACCGGCTCAAGTACTCCCAGGGATCCCTGAGAGAGGTCCTGGAGCGCGGCCGGACCGACGACGTCATCGGCAAGCTCAAGGTCGTCGCGCTGCTGGAGTCCATGCCCGGCGTGGGTAAGGTGAAGGCCCGGGCGATCATGGAGGAGATCGGGATCGCCGAGACACGTCGGGTGCGCGGGCTGGGTCCTCACCAGTCCGCGGCCCTCATCGAGAGGTTTGGCTGACATTTCCGCACATCCGTCCGAGCCGGCGTCGGTGCAGCCCTCCGGGGGGCCGTCGGTGCCGGTGCCCCCGTCCAGTCCTGCCCGCCTGACCGTCCTGGCCGGCCCGACCGCCGTCGGGAAGGGCACGGTGTCCGCGGACATCCGTGCCCGGTACCCGGAGGTGTGGCTGTCGGTCTCCGCGACGACGCGCGGGCCGCGGCCGGGCGAGGAGGACGGCGTGCACTACCTGTTCGTCGGCCCGGACGAGTTCGCCCGCATGGTCGCGGACCGCGAGCTGCTGGAGTGGGCGGTGGTGCACGGGCGCAACAGCTACGGCACGCCGCGGCGCGCGGTCGAGGACAAGCTCGCGGCGGGCGTCCCGGCGCTGCTGGAGATCGACCTGCAGGGGGCGCGCCAGGTGCGCGCGACCATGCCGGAGGCGCGGTTCGTGTTCCTCGCGCCGCCGAGCTGGGACGAGCTCGTCCGCCGGCTCGTCGGGCGCGGGACCGAGGACGCCGAGGAGCGCGAGCGCCGGCTCGCGACGGCGCGGGTCGAGCTCGCGGCCGAGTCGGAGTTCGACCACGTCATCGTCAACGACGACGTGCACCGGGCCACGGACGAGCTGGTGCGCGTCATGGGCCTCGAGCCGCGGCCCGCTGGGGTGGAGGCCGTGACCTCCCTGGCCGCGGCGGACGCCGAGGCGCGCAGCGAGTAGACTGGTCCGTCGGTCGTCCGCAGCCGTCACCGGCGCCGCGACGAGTACCGATCACCGATCACCACAGACCACACCGACAGCTGCAGCGACCGGCTGCAGGACCCGAGAACCCCACGGAGCGAACTGTGTCCGGAACCGTCGCCACCCCCGAGGGCATCACCGACCCGCCGATCGACGGACTGCTCGAGCACGTCGACTCGAAGTACGCCCTCGTCATCTACTCGGCGAAGCGTGCGCGGCAGATCAACGCGTACTACTCGCAGCTGAGCGAGGGCCTGCTGGAGAACGTCGGCCCGCTGCTCGAGACGCGCAACCAGGAGAAGCCGCTGTCGATCGCGATGCGCGAGATCAACGCGGGACTGCTGACGATCGAGAGCGTCGAGCCCGCCGAGGGCTCGCAGGACTGAGTCACCGACCGCCCCGTCCGGCACCTGCCGGGCGGGGCGCTCTCGTGCGCGAGGAGCCTTGATGAGGATCGTGCTCGGCGTGAGCGGCGGCGTCGCCGCGTACAAGGCGGTGCTGCTGCTGCGTCTCCTGCGGGAGCAGGGGCACCGGGTGCGCGTGGTGCCGACCGCGTCGGCGCTGCGCTTCGTCGGTGCGCCGACGTGGGAGGCGTTGTCGGGAGAACCGGCCACGGACCAGGTGTTCGAGGACGTCGAGCACGTGCCCCACGTGGCGCTCGGCAAGGGCGCCGACCTCGTCGTCGTCGCGCCCGCCACGGCGGACCTGCTCGCGCGCGCGGCGGCCGGCCGGGCGGACGACCTGCTGACCTCCACGTTGCTCACCGCCCGTTGCCCGGTCGTCATGGCCCCGGCGATGCACACCGAGATGTGGGAGCACCCGGCCACGGTCGCGAACGTCGCGACGCTGCGCGACCGCGGGGTGCACGTGATCGAGCCGGCGTCGGGCCGCCTGACCGGGGCGGACACGGGGCCGGGTCGGCTGCCCGAGCCGGAGGAGATCGCGCGCCTCGCCCTCGAGGTCGCCGCGAGCGCCGGCGGTTCGCCGGGCGGCGTCGTGGTGCCGCAGGACCTCGCGGGCCGGCGTGTGGTCGTGTCCGCGGGCGGCACGCGTGAGCCGATCGACCCGGTGCGGTTCATCGGCAACCGGTCCAGCGGCCGGCAGGGGGTCGCGCTCGCGCGCGCGGCGCGGGAGCGCGGCGCGCGCGTGACGCTCGTGGCGGCGAACCTCGCCGCCGACGTCCTCGCACCCGGGAGCGGGCTGGACGAGGTGGTCGCGGTGGAGACGACGGCGCAGCTGCGCGAGGCGGTGCGCGCGGCGGCGGAGGCGGCGGACGTCGTCGTGATGGCGGCTGCGGTGGCGGACTTCCGGCCCGCGACCGCGCCGGGCACGAAGATCAAGAAGGTCGCCGGCCGCGGGCCGGCGCCGATCGAGCTCGTGGAGAACCCGGACGTCCTCGCCGAGCTGGCGCACGACCGGCTGCGCGTGGGACAGGTGGTCGTGGGCTTCGCGGCCGAGACGGGCGACGCGGCCGGCTCGGTGCTCGAGCACGGGCGGGCCAAGGCGCGGCGCAAGGGCGCGGACCTGCTCGTGGTGAACGCCGTCGGGGAGGGCCGCGGCTTCGGCGTCGACACGAACGACGTCACCCTGCTCGACGGTGGGGGCGAGGTCGTGGCGCGGGCGTCCGGGTCGAAGCGGGACGTCGCGGACGCGGTGTGGGACGCCGTGCTGAAGGTCGCCGGCCCGCTCGACTGACAGCCCGGCGTCCCGGACGAGACGGCTGACGTGCCCGCCGTGCACAGCGCCGTGCAGGGCACGTCCGGGTACGCTCGGGGCCCGTCGGTCCTACAGCCGGCGCCGATGCCGTTCTGCCCGCAGGCGGAACAGCTCCTGTGCCCGTTGGTCGAGCGTCGGGTCGCTGGTCGGCTTCGTCGGCTGCTCAGCACGCCCTTCGAAGTCCCGCGCCATGTGTGACGACGCTGCCAGGACCGCGGGCGCCTCGGGCTGCGCGGGCCACGTGACGAGCAGGTACTCCTCGTGCGGTTCGGTCGCGATCAGGTCGTACCGCGCGTCCCGGTAGCGAGCATGGACCCGCAGCCGGAACCATCCCTCGTCTGGCAGACGGAGAGCGGACTGCGGGCCGGGAGCCGCGGCGTAAGGACCTGCGGCCACGACCGCATCAGCGTCTTCGTCGGGAGCACAGCTGATCTCGGCGACGTCCTCCCAGCCGTCGACGACGACGATCGGCGGCGCTGTCCGGCGGTCCACGGCGATGCTGACCGGACCTGCGACGATCCCGGTGAGGATGCGGGGCGCGCCTGCCTGGACGGCGACGAGCCCTCCGATGATGCCGGCGCGGTGGGGCGAGACGGCGCCACGGAGGTCGACACTGCGCTCGTCGGCCCTCGTCACGTACTGGATCTGCCCTACCCTGCTCATGTCGACCTCTCCGCTAGGTGTACCGACAGCCAGGCGACCGGCGTTGACGTAGACGGGTCCCCCTCGACGACCCGCAACGGCACGTACCGCGTGCTGTCCAGCAAGCTACCCGCCGGGGAGTCCTGGGTCATGTCGATCATGCACGCGCCGTGGCCCGGACCGGTCACACCAGTCGGAAGCGCTCGGGACCTTGCGCGGCGGAAGGTCCGCGCGGCGCCGCCGCCGGTCGATGTGCCCTCCGACGCGGAGGCGAACAGGTACTCGTCGCACGTCGTGCCGCCAGGCCTCGGCTTCGAGCAGGTGCAGCCCGAGCCGCGGATCTGCGTGTAGGCGTACGTCACCTGCGGGGTGGCGTGCGGCATCACACGGCTTTTCCTGACCCTGGCGGTGGTCGCACCGAACGGTCGCCTGTCGCACCGGAGGTGCTGAGGGCCGAGGCCGTGGGAACCGTCGGCGCACTGCCGTGCGGTCGCGAGGATCGCGTCGAAGCGGGCACGGCACGCCGGCGGCTGTCGTCCCGCTGGCCTGCGATGAGCCCGCCGGAGGAACGCTCCGGTCAGTGCGCGCCGACGGCGCGGGCCTGCTCGACGGCGGCGGCCGCCCCGGCGGTCCACGGCTCGCCGTGCCCGGGCAGGAGCGTGGTGGCCCCGGTCGCGGCGAGGGCGTCGAGGGAGCGCAGCGCCTGCGCGCTGTCGGCGGTCGCGGCGCCGGCGACGATCTGCGGCCCGGTGCGGGCGGTGTACGGGTCGAGCGTGACGAGGGCGTCGCCGGTGAGCAGCACGTCGCGCTCGGGCAGGTGCAGCGCGCAGTGCCCGTCGGTGTGCCCGGGCGTCGCGACGACGCGCGGCGCACCTGGCAGGGGGAGCTCGCCGTCGTCGGGCAGCGGACGCAGGTCCCGCACGCCGGGCACGCGCAGCGCGCCGGCGGCGACCATGGCGCCGAGGACGCGCACGGCGGCGGGGTGGCGCACGGGGTACAGGGCGCGCGCGTTCTCGTGGGCGTAGCGGTACGGGTGCGCGGCGATGTGCGCGTCCCCGGGGTGGAGCCAGGCCGGGACGCCGAGGGTGCGCCGGGCGCGGGCGAGGAAGCCGAGGTGGTCGAAGTGCGCGTGCGTGAGCACGACGCCGGCCACGTCGTCGGGGGTGCGGCCGAGGGTGCGCAGCGCGTGGCCGAGGTCGGCCCACATCGCGGGCAGGCCCGCGTCGACGACGAGCACGCGGCCGTCGTCGCCGTGCACGAGGTAGACGTTGACGTGGGCGCGGGTGAGCCGGTGGATGCCGTCGGCGACCTCGTGGAGCACGGTTTCCTCCTCGCGCGGACCGCCTCGGGTCCCGGGGCGTCCTCGACGGTAGGCGCGGGTCGGCGCCGCTCGCGAGCGGAACGCCCTGCGCGGACGCGTCTCGGTACGCGGACCGTGCGCCCGCGTGGCGGGACGGTGGGCGTCGCCCGGCCGGTAAACTGCGGATCATGGCTGATCTGCGTCTCTTCACGTCCGAGTCCGTCACCGAGGGGCACCCGGACAAGGTCTGCGACCAGATCTCCGACTCCATCCTCGACGCACTGCTCGCGCAGGACCCGTCGTCGCGCGTCGCGGTCGAGACGATGGTCACGACCGGTCTGGTGCACGTGGCGGGCGAGGTGACGACGGACGCGTACGTCGAGATCCCGCAGATCGTGCGCGACGTCGTGCGCCGCATCGGCTACACCTCGTCGGCGATCGGCTTCGACGCCGACTCGTGCGGCGTGTCCGTGTCCATCGGGCAGCAGTCTCCCGACATCGCGCAGGGCGTCGACAAGAGCCTCGAGGAGCGCGACGACGCCGGCGCCCACCACGACCCGCTGGACGTGCAGGGCGCGGGCGACCAGGGCCTGATGTTCGGGTACGCGAGCGACGACACGCCGAGCCTCATGCCGCTGCCCGTGTGGCTCGCGCACCGGCTCGCGGAGCGGCTCGCGCTGGTGCGCCGTGACGGAACCGTCCCGGGGCTGCGGCCCGACGGCAAGACGCAGGTGACGATCGGCTACGACGGCGACCGCGCCGTGTCCCTGGACACCGTGGTGCTGTCCACCCAGCACGACCCGGACGTGGTGCAGGAGAAGCTGCACCGGCTCGTCGCGGACCACGTCGTGGCGCCGGTGCTCGACGCGGCGGGCCTCGACCTGGACACGCGCGAGCTGCGCCTGTTCGTCAACCCGACCGGCACGTTCGTCGTCGGCGGACCCCGGGGCGACGCCGGTCTGACAGGACGCAAGATCATCGTCGACACGTACGGCGGCATGGCTCGTCACGGGGGCGGGGCGTTCTCGGGCAAGGACCCGTCGAAGGTGGACCGGTCCGCGGCGTACGCGACGCGGTGGGTCGCGAAGAACGTCGTGGCCGCAGGTCTGGCGCGCCGGTGCGAGGTGCAGGTCGCGTACGCGATCGGCAAGGCGCACCCGGTCGGTCTGTACGTCGAGACGTTCGGCACCGAGACCGTCCCGGTGGAGCGTGTCAGCGCGGCGATCCGTGACGTGTTCGACCTGCGTCCGGCCGCGATCGTGCGCGACCTGGACCTGCTGCGCCCGATCTACGCGCCGACCGCGGCGTACGGCCACTTCGGCCGCGAGACGGGGGACTTCACGTGGGAGCGCACGGACCGCGTCGAGGCGCTGCGGTCGGCCGTCTGACGGGCGGTCGTGCCCCGCTCCGCACGAGGGGGGTGACGGCGTCCGGAGCGCCGTCCTGCGTCCGGTCCCCGGAATCGGTCGTGGGGGCGGCTCGTGGTGGGATGGGCGCGTGAGCGGTGAGCACGTGTCGGCCCGGAACGCCGTCCAGGAGGCCGTGCAGGACGCGCTGCCGGGCATCGCGGTGCCCGAGCCCGCCCCGGCGTCGCGTACGGCGCGCGCGGCCGACGGCCCGGAGCTCGCCGCGGACCTCCCCGTCGCGCAGGTGGTGCTCGACCTCGCCCCGGCCCACCTCGACCGGCCGTTCGACTACCTCGTGCCCGCGACGATGGCCGACGCCGCCCGGCCGGGCGTGCGCGTCAAGGTCCGGTTCGCCGGCCGTGAGGTGGACGGCTACGTCCTGGAGCGCCTCGACCGCTCCGAGCACGACGGACGCCTGCAGCCGCTGCGTCGTGTCGTGTCGGCCGAGCCGGTGCTCGCCCCTCAGGTGCTGCGCCTCGCCCGCGCCGTCGCCGACCTGTACGCCGGCACGCTCGCCGACGTCCTGCGCCTCGCCGTGCCCCCTCGGCACGCCCGGGCGGAGCAGGGGCTCGCCGACCGCCCGGACGTGCCCGAGACGCCCGGTGCGCCCGAGACCGTGGCACCCGTGGCGGCGACGTCGGCGTGGGCGCCGTACCGGGCGGGCGCCGCGTTCCTCGCCCACCTCGCTCGCGGCGGGGCGCCGCGTGCGGTGTGGACCGCGCTGCCCGGCCTGGCCCCCCGCCCGTCGCCCGTCGCCACCGACGACGCACAGGCCCCGGGCACAGCCCTGGGCA
This sequence comes from Cellulosimicrobium sp. NPDC057127, assembly GCF_042670945.1. NCBI lineage: Bacteria > Bacillati > Actinomycetota > Actinomycetes > Micrococcales > Promicromonosporaceae > Cellulosimicrobium > Cellulosimicrobium sp. NPDC057127. The sequence continues at coordinate 13,594 of NZ_JBHUUP010000011.1, read as the reverse complement.
CGGCCGACCCGGCGGCGCAGGGCGAGGCCACGGGGCGCACGGGTCGCGCCCGCAGCCGCCGGGCGCAGGCCCCGCCGCCGGTCACCCACTGGGCGGCCGCCGTCGCCGAGGCCGTGGCGGTCGTCACCCGCCTCGGCCGCGGGGCGCTCGTCGTCGTGCCCGACGCGCGCGACGTGGACCAGGTGTGCGCCGCGCTCGACGCCGCCGGCCTGCCCGCCTGGGACCCGGCACGCGGGGGACAGGTCGTGCGCCTCACGGCGGACGAGGGCCCCGCCGTGCGGTACCGGGCGTTCCTCGCCGCCCGGCAGGGCCTGGCCCGCGTCGTCGTCGGGACACGAGCGGCCTCGTTCGCCCCCGTGACCGACCTCGGCCTCGTCGTGTGCTGGAACGACGGTGAGGGCACGCTCGCCGAGCCGCGCGCCCCCTACCCGCACGCGCGCGAGGTCCTCGCCCTGCGCAGCGAGCAGGAGGGCGCCGCCTACCTCCTGGGCGGGCACGGGCGCACCGTCGCCGCGCACGCCCTCGTCGCGCGCGGCTGGGCGCACGAGCTCGCCGCCGCCCGCGACGTCGTGCGCGCCCGCGCTCCCCGCGTGCGTGCCCTGACCTCCGTCGAGCTCGCGTCCGAGGGCCCCGGGGCGGCCGCCCGCATCCCGACCGCCGCGTGGCGCGCCGCCCGCACCGCGCTCGAGCACGGCCCCGTCCTCGTCCAGGTGCCCCGTGCCGGGTACCTGCCCGTCGTCGCGTGCGCCCGCTGCCGCACCCCCGCGCGCTGCACCGCCTGCCACGGCCCCCTGTCCCTGCCCGGCCCCGGCGCCGCCCCGCAGTGCACCTGGTGCGGCGCGCTCGCGGGCGGCTGGTCGTGCCCCGAGTGCCACTGGACCGGGCTGCGCTCGGTGCGGGTGGGGTCGCAGCGCACGGCCGAGGAGCTCGGGCGCGCGTTCACCGGCGTGCCGGTGCGCATGTCGGGCGCGAGCGCGCCCGGCGGGGTCCTGCCGTCCGTGGGGGCACAGCCCGCCCTGGTGGTCGCCACGCCCGGCGCCGAACCGGTCGCGGACGGCGGGTACACCGCCGCGCTGCTGCTCGACGCGGCGGTCAGCACCGCCCACGTGGCGCTCGACGTCGCGCAGGACGCCCTCGCCCGCTGGCTCGCCGCCGCGGCGCTCGTGCGCCCGGCCACCGACGGGGGGCAGGTCCTGCTCGTCGGTGACGCCGCGCCCGCGCCCACGAACGCGCTCGTGCGGTGGGACCCCGCCGGCCTCGCCGACCGCGAGCTCGACGAGCGCGCCGAGCTCGACCTCCCGCCCGCCGTGCGCGTCGCCGCCGTCAGCGGGGACCGTGCCGCGGTCGCCGCCGTCCTCGACCGCGTCGAGCTCGCGACCGCCGACACCGTCCTCGGCCCCGTCGAGGTCGCCCCCACGCGCCCGGACGACGCACCCGACCTGGCTGCCGGCGCCGCCCGTCCCGTGCGCGCCGTCGTGCGCGTCCCGTACCGTGACGGGCGCAGCCTCGCCCGCCAGCTCGCCGCCTCCCTCGCCGTGCGGTCCGCCCGCCGCGAGCCCGGCAGCGTGCGCGTCCAGCTCGACCCCAAGGAGATCCTGTGACCGCACCCGCGATGCGCCCCGGCCCCGCCGCGATCGACGCCGTGCTCTACGACTTCGGCAACGTCCTCGTCGGCTGGGACCCGTACCGCGCCTACGCGGGGCACACCCCGCGCGACGCCGTCGACACGTTCTTCGCCGACGTCGACTTCGCCGCGCTCAACCACGCGCGCGACGCGGGCGAGACGTGGGCGGCGGCGCGCACGCACGTCGGCGCCACGCACCCCGACCACGTCGACCTCCTCGACCGGTACGTCGAGCACTTCCCGGCCACGCTCACCGGCCCCGTGGACGGGTCCGCGGAGCTCGTGCGCGAGCTGCGCGGCCTGGGCCTGCGGCTGTACGGGCTGACCAACTGGTCCGCCGAGCTGTTCCACCACGCCGCCACGGCCGCGCCCGCGACGACGCTCATGGACGACGTCCTCGTCTCCGGACGCGAAGGTCTCGCCAAGCCCGACCCCGCGATCTTCCGGCTCGCGATCGGCCGGTTCGGCCTCGACGCCGAGCGCACCCTGTTCACCGACGACAGTCCCGCGAACGTGGACGCCGCCGCGCGCCTCGGGCTGCGCACCCACCTGTTCCGGGGCACGGCAGACCTGCGCGCCGCGCTGCGCGACCTCGGGGTCGACGTCGCACCACCGGCCACCTGAGCGCCCACCCGGGCACGCACCCGGGCACCGGCCCCGCACCGCCCGCCACCTAGACTCGGGCCCATGCGCCTGCTGTTCGCCGGAACCCCGGACACCGCGGTCCCGTCCCTCGACGCCCTCCTCGCCTCCCGGCACGAGGTCGTCGCCGTCCTCACCCGCGCCGACGCCCCCGCCGGCCGCGGGCGGCGCCTCGTGCCCAGCCCCGTGCGGGTGCGCGCCGAGGAGGCGGGCGTCCCCGTCCTCACCGACCGCCCGCGCGGCGAGGAGTTCCTCGCGACCCTGCGCGACCTCCACGTCGACGCCGCACCCGTCGTCGCCTACGGCGAGATCCTGCGCCCCGACGTCCTCACCGTCCCGCGCCACGGCTGGGTCAACCTCCACTTCTCCGTCCTGCCCGCCTGGCGCGGCGCCGCCCCCGTGCAGCGCGCCATCATCTCCGGCGACGAGGTCACCGGCGCCACGACGTTCCTCATCGAGGAAGGCCTGGACTCCGGCCCCGTGCTCGGCACCGCCACCGAGACGATCCGCCCCCGCGACACCGCCGGCGACCTCCTCGGCCGCCTCGCCACCTCCGGCGCCGGACTCCTCGTGGCGACCCTCGACGCCCTCGAGGACGGCACCCTGCGCCCCCAGCCCCAGCCCGCCGACGGGGTGACGCACGCCGCCAAGCTCACGCCCGCCGACGCCCGCGTCCGCTGGGACCTCCCGGCGCTCGCGGTCGACCGGCTCGTGCGCGGCTGCACGCCCGCCCCCGGCGCGTGGACCACCCTGCCCGGACCCGACGGCGCCCCGGTACGGCTCGGGCTGGGCCCCGTGACCCCCGAGCCCGACGTGAACGACCTGCGCCCCGGAGAGGTCCGCGCCGGCAAGAAGGACGTGCTCGTCGGCACGGCCACGCACGCCGTCCGCCTCGGCGACGTCGCCCCCGTGGGGCGCAAGCACATGCCCGCCGCCGACTGGGCCCGCGGCGCCCGCCTCGCCGACGACCTCGTCCTCGGAACGGAGGTCGCGGCATGAGCGCCGACCACGACTCCTCGAACGCGCGTTCGAACGGCGGTGGCGCGGGGGGCGGCGGCCCCCGGCGCGACGCCCGCGGCCGCCAGCGCGGCGCCGCACGCAGCCGCGGCGACGCGCGCCGCACCACCACGGCACCCTCCGAACGGCGCAAGGGCACCGACCCCGCCCGCACCGCCGCCTACGACGTGCTGCGCGAGGTCGACGGCTCCGACGCCTACGCCAACCTCGTCCTGCCCCCGCTCCTGCGCGAACGCGGCATCCGCGGCCGCGACGCCGGGTTCGCCACCGAGCTCGCGTACGGCACCCTGCGCCTGAGCGGCCGCTACGACGCGATCCTCGCGCGCTGCCTCGACCGCCCCCTCGACCGCCTCGACCCGCCCGTCCTCGACATCCTGCGCCTCGGCGCCCACCAGCTCCTCGCCATGCGCGTGCCCCAGCACGCCGCCGTCTCCGAGACCGTCGGCCTCGCCCGCGCCCGCACCGGCGCCGGCAGCGCCCAGCTCGTCAACGCCGTCCTGCGCCGCGTCGCCCACACCCCCCTCGACGACTGGCTCGCCCAGATCACCGCCGACGCCCCCGACGAGCTCACCGCGCTCGCGGACACCGGCTCCCACCCCGTGTGGGTCGCCCGCGCCCTGCGCGACGCCCTCGCCGGCACCGGCCGCGACCCCGCCGAGCTCTCCCGCCTCCTCGACGCCGACAACGACGCGCCCCGCGTCACCCTCGTCGCCCGCCCCGGCCTCTCCGACACCGACGAGCTCGCCGACCAGCGCACCACCCCCGGCCGCTGGGCACCCACCGCGCTCGTCCTCGACGGCGGCGACCCCGCCGCCTACGGCGCCGTGCGCGACGGACGCGCCGGCGTCCAGGACGAGGGCAGCCAGCTCGTCGCCCTCGCCCTCGCCGCCGCCCCCCTCGACGGACCCGACACCCGCTGGCTCGACCTCTGCGCCGGACCCGGTGGCAAGGCCGCCCTCCTCGGCGCCCTCGCCGCACAGCGCGACGCCCGCCTCGTCGCCAACGAGATCCAACCCCACCGCGCCCGCCTCGTCACCCAGGCGCTCGCGGCCGTGCCCGCGTCCGCCGTGGAGGCCGTGCGCACCGGGGACGGGCGCGACGTCGGCCAGGACGAACCCGGCGCCTACGACCGCGTCCTCCTCGACGCCCCCTGCACCGGCCTCGGCGCCCTGCGCCGCCGTCCCGAGTCGCGCTGGCGCCGCACCCCCGGCGACCTCGCCACCCTCACCGGGCTCCAGCGCGAGCTCCTCGCCTCCGCTCTCGACGCCGTACGGCCCGGGGGAGTGGTCGCCTACGTCACCTGCTCCCCGCACCTCGCCGAGACCCAGGTCGTCGTCGCCGACGTGCTGCGCCGCCGCGACGACGTCGAGGTCCTCGACGCCCCCGCCGTCGTGCGCGACGTCGTGCGGCCCGACGCCCCCGACACCATCGACCTCGGCGACCGCCGTGACGTCCAGTTGTGGCCGCACGTCCACGGCACCGACGCCATGCACCTCACCCTCCTGCGGCGCATCTGACCTGCTCACCGAGCGGATGTCAGGATATCCGGCAACGATCCGTGCCATGATAATCGGGCATCGTCGACCAGCAGACCGGGAGGCACCGTGGCAGCGCACCGGACCAACGCGCGCAGCGCACGCGACATCGGCGCTCACGTTCGAAGGGTCCGACGAGCGCGGGGAGTGACGCAGGCCGAGCTCGCCGACGAGATGGGCATCACGCGGCAGTACCTCTCCGAGCTGGAGAACGGCGTCGACAACCTGTACATCACCCGGCTCTTCGAGGTCCTCGACCACCTCGACATCACCCTCAGGCTCGAGGAGCGGCCGTGAGGCGCACCGAGGAGCTCGACCTCTGGCTGTACGGGACGCACACCGCGCGACTCACGCGACGACGAGACGACCGCGTCGACCTCACGTGGACGGACGACGCCTACGAACGATGGGGCGTCGGGGCGCGGACGCTCTCCCACCTCCTCCCCATGGAGCCAGGAGAACCACCTCACCCCGCGCGGGCGACAGCGTGGCTCGACGGCCTCATGCCCGAGGGGCGCACCCGGGACCAGATGGCCATGGAGGCGGCCGTCGACCCCGAGGACCACCTCTCCTTCTTCACCGCCTACGCAGGCGACACCATCGGAGCCGTCGAGCTGCATCCTCCGGGACGCCCCGAGCCGCGCCCTGCCCCCGCCGAACGCCTCGACGACGCCGGTGTCGCCGCGCTCCTGCGCGAGGGCGGCGCACGCTCCGGCGGAGTCGGGCGCAGCGAGCGCCTCACCAGCTCCCTGCCCGGCATGGAGCCCAAGATCACGCTCCTCCACGACGACAACGGCTGGGCCCGCCCCCACGGTTCCGCACCCACCACGCACATCCTCAAGGTCGCCCGCCCCTCGGACTCGCCGACCGCGGACCTCGTCAACACCGAGGCCGCCGCCCTCGACCTCGCCCGCCGCATCGGTCTCACCACGATCGACGCCCACGTCACGGAGTTCGACGGCGAGCGCGCGATCGTCGTCTCCCGCTACGACCGCGTCCCCGACCCCCACGACCCCACCGCCACCGCACGCCTCCACCAGGAGGACACCGCCCAGGCCCTCGGCATCAACACCCGCGACCCCGAGCGCAAGTTCCAGCACGGACGCCGCTTCCCGTCCCTCACCGCCATCGCCCGCACCCTGCGCGACGACGGCACCCGCCCCGACCCGCTCCTCGCCCTCACCACGTTCAACCTCGCCGTCGGCAACACCGACGCCCACGCGAAGAACATCTCCCTACTGCGCCACGCCGACGGCACCGTGCGCCTCGCCCCGGCCTACGACGTCTCCATGCACCTGCACCACGCGCACGCGTCCCGCGTCTTCGCCATGGACGTCGCCGGCGAACGCGACATGGACACCCTCACCGGCGAGCACCTCGTCGCCGAGGGCGCCTCCTGGGGCCTGCCCCGACGCCGCGCCCACCGCGTCGTCAGCCAGACCCTCGAGGCGCTCGCGGACGCGCTCGGCGCCGTCGACCGTTCCGCGCACCCCGGCGTCGACCGGCACGCGTGGCGCACCGTGGAGCAGCGCGCGCAGGGCCTGCGGCGGAGCCTCCCGGGCGCGTGAGGGCGCCCGGGCCGAGCGTCAGGCCGGGGCGTCCAGCGCGCGCTGCAGGAGGACCGTGTCGACCCAGCGGCCGTGCTTGGACCCGACGGCGGTCAGGCGGCCGACCTCGACGAATCCGAGCCGCCGGTGCAGCGGCAGGGACGCCGCCGCCTCGGGCACGTCGGCGACCACGGAGACGACCTGCCGCGCACCTGCCCGGGCCGCGGCGTCGAGCAGGGCCGTGAGCAGCGTCGTGCCGAGACCTCGCCCGGCGAACCGGGGGTCGAGGTAGATGGTGTCCTCGACGGTGTGGCGGTAGGCCGCCTTGGGCCGCCACGGGCCCGCGTACGCGAACCCGGCCACCTCGCCGTCGACGTCGGCGACGAGGAACGGCAGGCCGCGTCCCGTGAGGTCGTCGTGCTTGGCGGCCCACTTCGCGACGTCCCACGGCTCGGTCTCGAACGTCACGGCGGTGTCGCGCGCGAACGGGGCGAAGATCTCCGCCACCCGGGGCAGGTCGGCCGGGACGAGGGGGCGAACGGACGCCCGCGGCGCGCGTGGCGGGGGAGGGGAGTGGTCCACCGGACGAGGGTACGGCCGTGCGCCCTACGCTGGCCCCATGTCTGCCCTCATCGCCCCGAGCATCCTGTCCGCCGACTTCGCGAACCTCGAGCGGGACCTCCAGGCCATCTCGACGGCCGACTACGCGCACGTCGACGTCATGGACAACCACTTCGTGCCGAACCTCACGCTGGGGCTGCCCGTCTTCGAGCGGCTCGTCGAGGTGTCGCCGGTCCCGGTGGACGCGCACCTCATGATCGAGGACCCGGACCGTTGGGCACCGGCGTACGCGGAGGCGGGCGCGGGGTCCGTGACGTTCCACGCGGAGGCCGCGACGGCGCCCGTGCGGCTCGCGCGCGAGCTGCGCCGCATCGGGGCGCGGGCGGGGGTGGCGCTGCGGCCGGCGACGCCCGTGGAGCCGTTCCTCGACCTCCTCGGCGAGATCGACATGCTCCTCGTCATGACGGTCGAGCCGGGGTTCGGCGGGCAGTCGTTCATCGACGGGACGCTCCCGAAGATCCGGCGGGCGCGCGAGGCCGTCAGCGAGGCGGGGCTCGACGTGTGGATCCAGGTCGACGGGGGAGTCTCGCGGTCCACCGTCGAGCGCGCCGCGGACGCCGGCGCGAACGTCTTCGTCGCCGGCTCGGCCGTGTACGGGGCGGAGAACATCCCTGGGGAGATCCAGGCGCTGCGCGACCTGGCGGACGGCGCGCACGCGCACTGAGAGGCGCTCGGCCGCCCTCGAGACGTCTAGTCATTCCTCGAAGAAATAGTGTGCCAAGCGCACATCACCCCTCACCACCGACAGCGACAGCTCACCACCAGCCCGGAGGGCGCGGGGAGGCGTCGCGGCGACGGCCGATCACGAGCTGCACGAGCGGTGTGGCATCCTGGACGGCAGCAGTACGCACGAACGTGCTCCGGGGTCGGTGCAATTCCGAGCCGGCGGTGACAGTCCGCGACCCGCGCCCTACGCGCGGTTGACCTGGTGGAACTCCAGGACCGACGGTGACAGTCCGGATGGGAGGAAGCACGTGCGGCGCGGTCGTCCCCGAGGGGACGGGTCCGTCGAGCACTCGACGAGCCCGCACCCGAGGTGACCGGCCTCGCCGTGGTGAGCGACGGCGTCGACCCTCACGGGTCGCGACGCCCCGACGCCCGCCCTCGCCCCGGAGTACCCGTGCCCGGAGGAGCGAGGGACATGGGCCCGCAGCAGCTGACGATCGACGCCGCGATGACGCGCGCGCTGCAGCTCGCCGCGCGCGGCCCGGCGTACGGGCCGAACCCGCGCGTCGGGTGCGTCCTCCTCGCCCCGGCCGACGACACGGTGCCCGTCTCCGAGGGGGCGGCCCCGGACGCGCTCGACCCGCGCCCGCGCACGGTGCTCGCCGAGGGCTACCACCAGGGCGCCGGGACGCCCCACGCCGAAGCGGCGGCCCTCGCCGACGCGCGCGACCGCGGCGTCGGCGTCCGCGGTGCGACGGCCGTCGTCACGCTGGAGCCGTGCGCCCACACGGGCCGCACCGGTCCGTGCGCGGACGCGCTCGTCGCCGCGGGCGTGGCCCAGGTCGTGCACGCCGTCGACGACCCGAACCCGCTCGCGCGCGGCGGTGCCGCGGTGCTGCGTGCCGCGGGCGTCCGGGTCGTGCGGGGGCTGCGGGCCGCGGAGGGCGCGGCGCTGCTCCACGTGTGGCTGACGGCCGTGCGGCGCGGCACCCCGTACGTGACGCTCAAGACGGCGACGACGCTCGACGGCTTCGTCGCGGCGGAGGACGGGACGAGCCGCTGGATCACCGGCTCCGAGGCACGCGCGCACGCCCACCGGGTGCGCGCCGCCGTCGACGCGATCGCGGTCGGCACGGGCACGGTCCGCGCGGACGACCCGGCGCTCACCGCGCGCGTCACGGGCCACGACGGCGTCGAGCGGCTCGCGGAGCACCAGCCGTTGCGCGTCGTCGTCGGTCACGGCGGGATCCCCCCGCGGTCGCGCCTGCGGGGTGACGGAGGCCCGCTCCTGCACCTGCCCACCCACGACGTGGCGGAGGTGCTGCGCGCGCTCGCCGCACGCGAGGTCCGGCACGTCCTCGTGGAGGGCGGCCCGACGCTCGCGACGGCGCTCCTGGCGGCGGGTGCCGTGGACGAGCTCCACGCGTACGTCGCCCCGGCGCTGCTCGGTGCGGGCCGGCGAGCGGTCGGCGACCTGGGCGTGCGGACGATGGCCGACGTGCGGCGGTTCCGCACGGTGGAGGTGCGGCGCGTCGGCGACGACGTGCTGATGGTGTCGAGGTCTGTGCGATGAGAGGCAGGGATGTCCGGATGTTCACGGGGATCGTCGAGGAGATCGGCACGGTGCGCGACATCGCGTTCCCGGGCGGCGAGGGGACGGACGCCGTCCTGGTGGTCGAGGGGACGTTGGCGACGTCGGACGCGGCGCCGGGTGACTCGATCGCGGTCGACGGCGTCTGCCTCACGGTCCGGGACCTTCCCGGGGACGGGACGTTCACGGCCGACGTCATGCCGGAGACGCTGCGGCGCACGACGCTCGGGCGCCTGGTCGCGGGCTCGCGCGTCGACCTCGAGCGGGCGCTCCGGGCGGACGCCCGCCTCGGCGGCCACGTGGTCCAGGGGCACGTCGACGGCGTCGCGACGCTCGTGAGCCGCGACCCGGGCGACCGCTGGGACGACCTGCTCTTCTCCGCGCCGGCGTCTGTCCTGCGGTACGTGGCCGAGAAGGGCTCCGTCGCCGTGAGCGGCGTGTCGCTCACCGTCACGCGGGTGGACGACGAGACGTTCGGCGTCTCGCTCATCCCGACGACGCTCGAGGCGACCGTGCTCGGCGACCTCGCCCCCGGGGACCCGGTGAACGTCGAGGTCGACGTGATCGCCAAGTACGTCGAGAGGCTCCTCACGACAGGGGCGGCGTCATGACCGGCGGGGCCGGCCGCCGGAGCGCTCAGGCCGCGAGCGCCGGTGCGTCGTCGGGTGCGCAGGTGCGGCTGGGGACGGTCGAGGAGGCGCTGGCGGCGATCCGTGCGGGCCGGCCGGTGCTGGTGGCGGACTCGCCGGACCGTGAGGACGAGGCGGACGTGGTGTTCGCGGCGCAGGGTGTGTCGGCGGAGTGGGTGGCGTGGACGATCCGGCACTCGTCGGGGTACCTGTGCGCGCCGATGCCGGCGGGGCGGGCGGACGCGCTGGAGCTGCCGTTGATGGTGCCGCACAGCCAGGACCCGCGGAGGACGGCGTACACGGTGACGGTGGATGCGGCGTCGGGGGTGTCGACGGGGATCTCGGCGGAGGACCGGGCGCGGACGCTGCGGGTGCTGGCGGACCCGTCGTCGGGGGCGGGTGACCTGATCCGTCCGGGGCACGTGCTGCCGCTGCGGGCGGTGCCGGGGGGTGTGCTGCACCGTGCGGGGCACACGGAGGCGGCGGTGGACCTGGTGCGTCTGGCGGGTGCGGGCGAGGTCGGCGGGATCGCGGAGCTGGTCCACGACGACGGGACGATGATGCGGTTGGGCGACGCGGCGGCGCTGGCGGAGCGGGAGGGGCTGGTGCTGCTGACGATCGCGGAGCTGGCGGCGTGGCGGCGTGAGCACGACCCGGTGCCGGCGGGCGGTGGGCGTGCGGAGCGGGAGCGTGCGGTGCGGCGGGTGCACCGGACTGCGGAGGCGGAGCTGCCGACGGCGTACGGCCGGTTCCGGGTGATCGGGTACCGGGACCTGCGGACGGGGGCGGAGCACGTGGCGCTGGTGCCGGCCGCGGGGACGTCGGGCGCCGGGGGAGTCGGTGGGGTGCCGTCGGTGGACCCGGAGCGGGGTCCGGCGTCGGAGGGCTCGTCGCCCCCGGTGGTGCGGGTGCACTCGGAGTGCCTGACGGGGGACGCGTTCGGGTCGTTGCGGTGCGACTGTGGTCCGCAGCTGCAGGCGGCGATGGAGCGGGTGGCCCGGGAGGGTGGTGCGGTGGTGTACCTGCGGGGGCACGAGGGCCGGGGCATCGGGTTGCTGGCGAAGATCGGGGCGTACGGGTTGCAGGACGCGGGGCTGGACACGGTGCAGGCGAACCTGGAGCTGGGGTGGCCGGCGGACCGGCGGGAGTACGGGGCGGCGGCGGCGGTGCTCGCGGACCTGGGGCTGTCACGCGTGACGTTGCTGACGAACAACCCGGCGAAGGTGACGGGTCTGGTGGCGCACGGCGTGGACGTGGTCGGCACGGAGCGGCTCGAGGTGGGTCATGGTGCGCACAACCGGGCGTACCTGCAGACGAAGAAGGTGGCGATGGGTCATCTGCTGGAGACGGTGGAGGCGCCCTCGGGCGTGCTGGCCGAGGACGACGTGGAGGAGGGGCGATGAGCGGTGCGGGTGCGCCGTCGATCCGGGTGGACGGGTCGGGGCTGCGGGTGGTCGTGGTGGCGGCGAGCTGGCACACGGAGGTGATGGACGGTCTGCTGGCGGGTGCCCGCCGGGCGCTGGCGGAGGCGCGCGTGTCGCACGTGACGGAGGTGCGGGTGCCGGGGTCGTTCGAGCTGCCGGTGGCGGCGGCGCGGGCGGTGGAGCACGGTGCGGACGCGGTCGTGGCGCTGGGCGTGGTGATCCGGGGCGGGACGCCGCACTTCGACTACGTGTGCCAGGCGGCGACCATGGGCCTGACGGACGTGAGCGTGCGCACGGGCGTGCCGGTGGGGTTCGGGGTGCTGACCTGCGACGACGAGCAGCAGGCGCTGGACCGTGCGGGGCTGCCCGGGTCGAGGGAGGACAAGGGCGCGGAGGCGGTGGAGGCGGCCGTGGCGACGGTCGTGGCCCTGCGGTCGCTGTGACGCGCGTCGCCGGCCCGAGGACGCCCGGTGGGCGGACCCGTGACGGCCGGGCCGGGGTGGGCCGATACCCTGGCTCGGTGAAGACGTTCGAGTCCCTGTTCGCCGAGCTCTCCCAGAAGGCCACGACGCGACCCGCCGGATCCGGCACGGTCGCCGAGCTGGACGCCGGGGTGCATGCGATCGGGAAGAAGGTCGTCGAGGAGGCGGCCGAGGTGTGGATGGCGGCCGAGTACGAGGGCGACGAGAAGACGGCGGAGGAGATCTCCCAGCTGCTCTACCACCTGCAGGTCCTCATGCTGGCGAAGGGCCTGAGCCTGCAGGACGTGTACGAGCATCTGTGAGCGGCCGCGCCCGTGAGCGCCCTGCTCCGGGCCGCGAGCGCCGCTCGTCTCGCTCTCGTCCTGGTCCCGTTCCGTGCCTGTCCCTGCCGTCCCCCTGAACGAAGGTTCCTCCATGCTGCGTATCGCCGTCCCCAACAAGGGGTCACTGTCCGAGCCCGCCGTCGAGATGCTGCGCGAGGCGGGGTACCGCCAGCGTCGTGACTCGCGCGAGCTCGTGCTGGCCGACCCGGACAACGACGTCGAGTTCTTCTTCCTGCGTCCTCGCGACATCGCGGTGTACGTGGGGTCGGGGACGGTCGACGTCGGGATCACGGGTCGTGATCTGCTGCTGGACTCGGGTGCGGACGCGGTCGAGCACATGCAGCTCGGGTTCGGGGGGTCGACGTTCCGGTACGCGGCCCCGGCGGGGACGATCTCGTCGTTGGAGCAGGTGCAGGGTCTGCGGGTGGCGACGTCGTACGAGGTGCTCGTCGGTGAGCACCTGCGCTCGCACGGCGTGGACGCGACGGTGGTGCACCTCGACGGCGCGGTGGAGTCGGCGGTGCAGCTCGGTGTCGCGGACGTCGTCGCGGACGTCGTCTCGACGGGGACGACGCTGCGGGGTGCAGGCCTGGAGGTGTTCGGCGACCCCATCCTCGTGTCGGAGGCCGTGCTGATCCGTCCGCGCGCCGTCGCGGAGGCGGACGTGCCGGCGGGCGTGGAGGTGCTGAGCCGGCGTCTGCAGGGCGTGCTGACGGCCCGGCAGTACGTGCTCATGGACTACGACGTGCCCGTGTCGCTCGTCGAGCAGGCCGTCGCGATCACGCCGGGTCTGGAGTCGCCGACGGTGTCGCCGCTGCACGACCGGGACTGGGCGGCGGTGCGCGCCATGGTGCGGCGTGACCGCACCAACCAGGTGATGGACGCCCTGTACGACGTGGGCGCCCGCGCGATCCTCGTGACGCGGATCCACGCCTCGCGTCTCTGAGCAGCGTGGGACGGTGACGGCATGAGCGGCGCGTCGCGCCCCGACGCGGCGGGAACGGATCCGTACCGGGTCTTCCGCCCGCGGTTCGGGCTGCTGTCGGCCTGGTTCACCGGCGTCGTCGTGGTCGGCGGGTGCGTCCTGGTGGGGCTCACCGCCACGGGGCCCATGGGTGCGGCCCCGGTGAACCGGATCTCCGTCGCGGTGTTCGCCCTGTTCGCCGCGTGGCTGCTGTGGCGCCTCGGGGGCGTCCACGCCACGCCGACACCGCGGGGCCTGCGCGTGCGCAACGTCATCTACGCCCGCGAGCTCGCGTGGGCCGAGATCGTGTCGGTCCGCCTGGCCAGCGGTGACCCGTGGGTGCACCTCGACCTCGCCGACGGCTCCACCCTTGCCGTCATGGGCATCCAGACGGCCGACGGCGCCCGTGGGCAGGCCGAGGCGCGTCGTCTCGCCGCGCTCGTGCAGGCGCACGGCGAGGCCGCCGAGCACGACGACCTCTGACCCGCACCCGGCGCGACGCACGAGGCCCCCTGCCGTGGCAGGGGGC